>CAXNIG010000117.1:0-3679 GCA_964202445.1 Pseudomonadota bacterium | reverse complement strand
TGAGCTTTGGTGCACTTTCTGCCAATGCCGTGATGGCAATGAACCTGGGCGCTAAAATCGGTAACTTTGCCCAGGCTACTGGAGAAGGAGGCTTAAGCCCCTATCATCTACAAGGTGGCGATGTCATCTGGCAAATTGGCACAGGCTATTTTGGCTGTCGCGATGACCAAGGCCACTTTTCTCCAGAAGAATTTGCCAAAGAAGCCAATCGCCCGGAAGTTAAAATGATTGAACTCAAACTCTCACAAGGTGCAAAGCCCTCTCATGGCGGTATTCTCCCTGCTTCAAAACTCACCCCTGAAATTGCTGCGATTAGAAAAGCGCCATTGGGTCAAGATGTACTTTCTCCAGGAAAGCACTCTGCGTTTACAGGCCCCACCGAAATGATGCATTTTATTCAGAAATTGCGCGATCTTTGCAATGGAAAGCCCGTGGGCATCAAGCTATGCCTGGGCTTACGTCATGAATTTTTTGCAATGTGCAAAGCCATGCTCGCAACCGGCATTTATCCTGACTTCATCACAGTTGATGGCGCCGAAGGCGGCACAGGGGCCGCACCTGTTGAATTTGTCAATCATGTGGGAACCCCCCTACAAACAGCACTACAATTTGTCGATAATGCCTTACGTGGCATTGGTCTACGCGATAAAATTCGGATTGCGGCCTCTGGCAAAATCGCAACGGGTTTTGATATGGTCACCAAAATTGCAACCGGCGCAGATATCTGCAATATGGCCCGCCCCATGATGATGGCAACAGGTTGCATTCAGTCTATGCAATGCAATACCAACACCTGCCCGACTGGCGTTGCGACTCAAAATAAACGTCTCCAAAAAGCCCTGGTGGTCAATGATAAAAAACAACGCGTTGCACATTTTCATGAAGTGACCCTGCATAGCTTTTTAGAAATCATCGGTGCCATGGGCTTGAAAAACCCAAGCGAACTCAGCCGTGATCGTATTTATCGCCGTATCAGCTGCAATGAGGTCAGAAACTTTGAAGAAATTTATACACATGTTGAACCAGGATGCTTCATCAATGGCAAAATTCCCGAAGTCTACCAAAAAGATTGGGAAAAAGCCCAAGCAGATCGGTTCTAAAAGATGATTTTTTTTGCTACTACCGCTAAAAACCTTGAACCGCTATTACTCGAAGAGCTTAAAACTTTAGGTGCCAATGAAGTAAAAGGGACGCATCTAGGCGTTTATTTTAAAGCAAATCTAGAAACCGCTTATCGGGTTTGCCTCTGGTCTAGACTGGCGCATCATATTTTTCTTGAACTCAAACAATTTGGTGCGATGAATCAAGAAAATCTTTACGGTGCCATGCGCAGCGTCGATTGGTCGCAACATCTTGATGTAAAACAAACATTTAGAATTGACGTCTCTGGCAAACATCCCACCCTCACTCACCCACATTTCATTGCACAAGTGGCTAAAGATGCGATTGTGGATCAGTTCCGTAAAAACACTGGTGAACGCCCCTCTATTGAACCTGATCAGCCCGATGTGGTATTTCATTTACATGTGCGCGATGAGCACTTTACTCTCAACTTAGATTTATCTGGAGAAAGCTTACATCGCCGAGGCTTACGGACGGAAACAGGAGCGGCGCCTCTCAAAGAAACCTTGGCTGCTGCAATCTTAATCCGCATGGGCTGGCCAAAAATGTTCAAACAAAATAATATGATGCTGTTTGACCCCTGCTGTGGCGCGGGCACGCTGCTGCTAGAAGGAGCCATGATGGCTTATGATATTGCGCCCAGCTTACTGCGTCAGTATTATGGCTTTTTAGGCTGGAAACAACACCAAGCTGAGGTCTGGCAAAAGCTGCTCACTGAAGCTCAAGCGCGCGCAGCCGTGGGTTGTAAAGCCAATGCCCCCCTCATCATGGGCTTTGATTTAGAGCCTAGCGCATTAATGGCGGCAGAGCAAAATTTCAAAAAACTCAATCTCAGCCATGTCCTGACTTTAGAACAACACTCCATTGCAGACATTAATCATACTACACTCCAAAAACATCAAGGCCTACTGGTTACCAATCCGCCCTATGGCAAGCGCTTGATGGCAGGCCGTGATACTGAAATTGAACAGCTTTATACAGACCTGGGCATTGTGATTAAATCCCAACTTGAAGGCTGGAAAATTGGTATTTTTACGAGCGACCCTCTCCCCGTCAAAGCAATTCGCATGCGGCCCAAAAAACAGTATCAGTTTTTAAATGGTACGCTTGAATGCAGCTTAATTAGTTTTGAGGCAAGACCTGAGCATTATTGGCGTGAGGAGCATAGTGGTCGACAATCAACTGCTTCAACAGCCGCAATTGCCCATGAAAAAAATGACTGACCCCCGCCAGCTTCATCAGATGATATGAACACTTAAGCTGGACAAGCCATTCGAAAGTTTGCGCAACCGAAACCACCTCATCGGCATCAGGCACCATAAAACATACTGGCATCAGAGGCTCCTCTGCCTCATGATATAAACGCTCTGATACGGCTGGTGCAAGACACAAGAGCTGCTTGGCATCTAATATATTTGCCATTTTATACGCAATAAAACTACCAAATGAAAATCCGGCCAACCAAATATCACGACCCGCATAATGTGCTCTAACCCATGCAACCACTTTTTTAAGGTCCTCACACTCACCCAGTATATGGCCATATTCACCAGCACTCTGCCCCACCCCTCGATAATTAAAACGTACCGCCATCAAGCCCAATTGATTAAAAGCACGACTGGTTGTGGTCACCACTTTATTTTCCATCGTGCCCTGCATCAAGGGATGCGGATGACAGATCACCACGATAGGCCCATCTTCGTTTATTGTCGCCGCTTGATCAACCGCAACCTCAATGTCTCCGGGAATATTCATCCTCTAATCTCCATGTTTACTCTCAGCGATCATGTGAGATAATAACCTAAAAGTCAACGCTAAAAACAGGCCTGTACGCTATGCCCCTGATGTTTCATCAAGTTCCCATCACTTGCATTAATCAAGCTGCCGAAGCTTATCAAGTACCTGCCCCCTTAATTATGGCGATTATTCTGACTGAAAATGGCCTAGATGGAACAGAGTCCAAAAATGACAATGGCAGTTATGATTTGGGCATCATGCAAATCAACACCACCTGGGCGCCACGTTTTGAACATAGTGGGTATACACTCAATGATGTTACCAATAATCCTTGTGAAAATATCTACGTCGGCACCTGGATTTTAAGCCGTTGCATCAACAATAACCCCGACCTCCTCAGTGCAATCGGCGACTATCACTCACATACTCCCAGCTATAATCTAAGCTATGCCCAAAAAGTCATTGCTAAATATAATCAAATTAATACCCAAATCAAGCCTTATTTAAGCCCGTATTGCGCCAAAATGGGCTTAATTTGTTAGTGACACTGTTCTTGCAAAATGTTCTTGTAAAATTTACAATAAGGTGTAAAATACACTGTATTAAAAAAATTAATTTATAAAAACAGATGATGACGAGAATAAACGCAAAAATCCTCCCTTGTTTGATTGGAATTTTAATTTGCCTGGCTGTCGGCATGATTGCATCTTGGGCGACTATGCCACAGGTTATTCATTGGTACCCCCTATTAAAACAACCTTCCTTCACCCCACCACCTTATGTGTTTGGTCCCATCTGGACGTTTTTGTATATTGTGATG
>CAXNIG010000116.1:0-3696 GCA_964202445.1 Pseudomonadota bacterium | reverse complement strand
ATTGACTGACAATTTGAATTTCCTGATCAGGGAACCCCTCGTAAAATGCCCGAATCACAGGCAACTCAGGCTTGACCAGCGAAATAATAAAGACAAATAATTGAGACTCTTTCGCCAACTCAGTATCCAAGGCACTGGGGCCTTCACGAGTCGGGTCATTATCCCAAGCCACACGGTGCATATGATAGGCACCAACCAATTCTAGATCGTTGCTATCAAAATCGTTAATGATTGTAATCGTTTCAATAGGATCAGCGACCCACCCCCTTTTTTCTAAAGGGGTTTCTGAAGCTTGGGCATGCTCTCCCAACATCGAGTCCATATGTTTTTTATCCTCACCCATCGACCGTGAGTTTTGATATAAGGGCGCAATTTGTCCAATATAAAGCACACCCTCTTTGACATGCCCGCCAATCAGACCATAGGCTTTACGCTCCTGCACTTCATTTTCAATATACTGTTGATTAAGCTTACGCATACAATGTGCAAGCAATACCTGCCGCTCTTGATCTCCTAAAAAAATTTTGCTGATCTCTTTCTCTTGAAAAATCATTTTTCCTGCCCTCTTATCTGTTTTTTTAACATGACTTGCGCTCCTTTTTTAAGCCGTTCAATCACAAAATCAATTTCCTCCAGCGTATTAAAACAACCAAAAGACGCTCTAAATGCACTATGCATCTCACGAGATGACAACCCAATAGCTTTTAAGGCATGGGAACCCAAATGGCTTTTTGAATTGCACGCAGAACCAACTGATAAAGCGATTTCTGGCAGAGCTGCAAGCATCTTACTTGAGTTGACACCTTCAATTCTAAAATTGACAATATTTGGAATACAGTGCGTTCGATCTGCATGAATAACTGCATCCGGGATAGACTGAACTCCTTGGATAAAACGATTGCTGATGGCCTGAGTATGCTGATTATTTTTTGAAAAATGATCACGAGCCAGCGCAAAAGCTTTACCCATCCCTGCAATTTGGTGCGTCGCCAAGGTCCCAGAGCGTAAACCTTTTTCCTGACCGCCGCCATAAGTAATGGGCACTAAAGCAAAATCTATATCACCACGCACATAGAGCGCACCAACCCCTTTTGGCCCATAAACTTTATGCGCAGAAAACGACATGAAATCCACATTAAGATCTTTCAAGCAAATGGGCAGTTTTCCTGCACTTTGAGCTGCATCGACATGAAAGCAAATTTTTCTCGCTCTCAAGCATTGACCGATTGCAGCAATATCCTGAATCACCCCTAATTCATTATTCACATGCATGATTGAAACTAAAACAGTGTCATCGCATAACGCATGTTCAAGCATTTCAAGAGTGATCAGGCCATTTTCCAACGGTTTCAGATAGGTAACACGAAACCCTTCCTGCTCCAATTGATAACAGGTTTCAAGCACTGCTTTATGCTCGGTCGCCATTGTAATCAGATGCTGGCCTTTTTGCCTCAAAGCATACGCGGCTCCTTTAATGGCTAAATTATCAGATTCTGTAGCACCCGAGGTAAAAATAATTTCTGAGGGATCACAGCCCACTAAAGACGATACTTCAAAACGCGCACGTTCCACCACATCTGCGGCTGAGAGACCTAAAGAATGCGTCAACGCTGTGGGATTGGCAAAATGCCCATCCATCATGAGACAGGCACGCATGGCCTCAAAAACAGGCTCTAACACCGGTGTCGTAGCTGCATAATCTAGATAAATAGGGTTTTTCATTTACATATCATCCTGCAGAGCTAAAATACCACCGCTCAAAGAAAAGCTCTGTGAAAATCCTGCATTTCTTAAAACAGATACGGCTGTTTTGCTGATCTCACCTACATCGCAATAAACTATGATTTTGCTTGCTGGATCTAAGTCAGAGAGCTTGGCACGTAACTGATTTACAGGAATACATACACCACCAATATTAAACTCTTGATGTTCGCTTAAATCACGCACATCCAACAAAAACAAGCGTTCTTTATTTTTCTCCCAAGTTCTTAGTTCAGCCAAATTAATACTGAGATTCAGCTGACCCACTGCACAGAACTCCAATTCATCATAGTCCATTTCCATAAATTCTTTTTGATGATGGCAGAGCTCACAACTTGGATTGACCTCAATCTCAAATTTTTGCACATCCATAGATAAAGCTTCCAGAGTCAGTAATTTGCCAATCAATGGCTCGCCAATATCTAGAATCAACTTCATTACTTCATTGGCTTGGATACAGCCCAACAATCCCGGCAATACGCCAAGAACCCCTGCCTCTGCGCAATTAGGCGCAAAATCATTGGGTACATCTGGAAACAAACAGCGATAACAAGGGCCTTTATCTCTTAGAAATACTGAGCACTGCCCTTCAAACTGAAAAATGCTCCCATAGACATTCGGCTTATTCAGCGTAAAACAGGCATCGTTAATTAAATAACGGCTGGCAAAATTATCTGTGCCATCTACAACAATGTCATAATTTGCAATAATTTTAAGCGCATTTTCTTTTGTCAAACGCTGAACATAGGGCGTAACATCTATCCCTGGATTCAACCCTTTAAGACGATTCCTTGCGGCTTCTGCTTTAGGCTTACCAATATCTTCCTGTGTATACAAAACCTGCCTTTGCAGATTAGATAGATCAACGACATCATCATCAACAATTCCTATCGTGCCTACTCCCGCGGCTGCAAGATAGAGCAAAATTGGCGCTCCCAAGCCACCTGCACCAATGCATAAAACTCGGCTATTTTTTAAAGCCAACTGCCCCTTTCGACCGACCTGCGGTAAGGTAAAATGTCGGCTATATTGTGTAATTTCATTATCTGTAAACATATTTTTCTCCTTCAACTTGAATTTCGGGCTTTAGCTGGGCCTGAATTTTTTGCTTCCAACTCAATTTTGCTGAAGCCGCTACGATAGTTGTACAGGTTGCTGTACCCGTCACATTGACTGTTGTCCTCACCATATCAATAACCTTGTCGATCCCGACGACCATCGCTAAGCCTGCAAATGGCAACCCCAAACTAGACAAAACCACCATCGCCATCACAGAGGCCGTACCCGGTACGCCTGCTGTTCCAATAGTTGCAATCGCACAAGTAATAATAATGATGATGTACTGAGGCAGCCCTAAATGAATATGGAATAATCCAGCCGTAAATATCGCAACAATTGCAGGATAAATTGCACCACAGCCATCCATTTTCATTGTTGCTCCTAAAGGTGCCACGAATGAGGCAACTTGGTCAGGCACACCGACACGCTGTGTTAATGTATTCACTGTAATGGGCAACGTCCCCAAACTGGATGAAGTAGTAAATGCAGTCAGCATACAAGGCCAAATTGCTTTAAAGTAAGCAACTGGACTCACTCTCAACGTACCCATAATCAAAACCGCATAAACCAATAATTGCAAAAAACAAGCAAAATAGATGGTCAAAATAAATGATGCGAATGGCAACAATCCATGCAAACCATAAGTAGAAGTGACCTGACTAATGAGCGAAAAAATTCCAATTGGAGCAAGCCGAATAATCCACCGCGTTATTTTAAACATGACCAGTGAAAAGGCTGCAAAAAAATCGCGAACCGGCTTTGCATCCTCACCGACTAAGGCCAAAGCAATACCAAAAATCACTGCAAAAATGATGATCGGAATAACCTGGCCCGCAGCTCCCTGACTCAACAGATTACCAGGAATCATATTCAAAA
>CAXNIG010000115.1:0-3712 GCA_964202445.1 Pseudomonadota bacterium | reverse complement strand
CCTGCCAAACTTAAGCCACAGATCACCGCGATCATATATTGCTGCCATACTTTCATCCTATACTCCTTAAGCCAGTTACCTATTTACTGGAATGCTCATTTTATGTTATAGTCGCCTCACTAAAATTTTAATCGATATACCCATTATATGCAGCTATCTCATTCATCCATCGAAAAAATTAAAAATATGCTACAAGAACGCGTACAAATTCTAAATATTCCGGTACAACGCATCCTGAATCTGAATACAGAACAGAATAGCATGCAAAGTTTTCCCAATCAATATTTTGACTTGATTTTGTTTTACTTAGATGCAGCACAACTAGAGCCTTTAAGCCATACTTTGAAAGAACTAAAACGCCTTCTTCAAGTGCAAGGTGTCTTGCTATTTGCCTGTACCGGAATTGACATGCATGATCTTGGGGATGCTTTACTCAAGGCCGGATTTTCTGACCCTGTTACTGATCGAGAATGCTTTGAAATAGAAGTTAATTTTGCTTATGCGTGGCGCAAACCAGAAACAACATATCAACTAGACAATGGGGATATCGCAATCCCCATTAATCAGATCTCGACTAAAACCAAGGCTTAACGTGATACATAACCAAGCAGGCCACAACGACTAGCCAAAACAAGGTGAGCGGCAAAAAGACTTTCCAACCTAAACGCATAATTTGATCATAACGGTAACGCGGAAAAGTGGCGCGAATCCACAAATAGCCAAATAAAAATAGGCACATTTTAGCCAATAGCCAGATCACCCCAGGCACCCAAAAAAAAGCATTTTGCAACCAAGGAATATTTTGAAAAGGAGAAAGCCATCCTCCCATAAAAAAAGTGGAAATCAAGGCAGAGATCAAAATCATATTGGCATATTCAGCTAGAAAAAAAACTGCAAAACGCATTCCCGAATATTCCACATGATGCCCTGCAACAATTTCAGACTCTCCCTCCACAACGTCAAAAGGCGCACGATTAGTTTCGGCCACGCCCGAAATACAATACACCACAAACAAGGGAAATAATGGAATAAAAAACCAATGCCAAAAGCCTCCAGACTGCGCCAACACAATCTCATTCAGATTCATGCTCCCTGCCGCTAAAACCACACCAATTAAAGCAAAGCCCATCGCTAGTTCATACGATACCACTTGAGCAGACGCACGCAATGCACCATATAATGCATATTTTGAATTAGACGCCCAGCCCGCAATAATAATGCCATACACACCTAACGAGGTCATCGCAAATAAATACAACAGCCCCGCATTCACATTCGCTAAAATCATCTGCGGACCGAAAGGAATCACAGCCCATGCGGCAAGTGCTGGGATCAAAGTCAAAATGGGCGCTAATTTAAAGAGAAACGCATTGGCCTGAGCCGGCATGAGTAGCTCTTTCATCATCAATTTTAAACTGTCGGCGATGGGCTGCAACAACCCAAATGGGCCCACGCGATTCGGGCCAATTCGATCCTGCATATAACCAATCACTTTACGCTCTGCAAAAGTCATATACGCTACCGCAACCAGCAAAGGAATAATAATTAAAATAATTTTTAAAACAATCCATACAATCATCATGATTCAGCCCTCTCAATTTCAATGGCACCAAACGCCTCTCCAAAGCCTTGAGTAAGCTCAATTCCCCGAGGTAAAAACACACAATTTTTTGCCAGGGCCATGATTTTAAGCGGCAACACCAGGCTGATTTTGCCCTGCGTCACCCGAACTAAATCACCCGCCTGCAGATTTAGTTTTTTGGCTTCTTGCACATTCAAGCCCACATAATTTAATTCTTGCATTGTTGCTGTTGCCTGTAATGGCATAGACTGCCTCACCAATAGATCACTCGCATACATTGGCAACACACCGATACGAGTCCAGCCTTTGATTTTAGAAATCTGTTTAGGGATACGTAGACTTAAGGCTTGTTCTTTTTGATGCACCAAATGCGCCTCTAATTCTTTCAATACATCCAAATGGCTATCGTAATCAAAACCAGGTAGTTTGAATAAATTGCCAAGCACACGTAAAACTTTCCATCCTGGACGGGCATCTCCTTTGGGCTTGACCACTCCTAACCAAGACTGCCACTCACCCTGCATATTGACAAACGAACCCGCCGTTTCAGTATGCGCCGCCAAAGGCAGAATCACATCTGCTTTGTCTTTGAGATAATCTGTCACAAAAGAAGAACATGCCACGACATAATCTGCTTGATCCAAAGCCGCATTTGCGTGTTCCACATACGCACTGTCAATACCAGGCTCAACATTAAACAACAGATACGCCTTTTGAGCGGAATCAGGATGCAGCATCGCTTTTGCGGTCAAACCATCTCCCCCCACATCGCGTCCGGCTGCCCCTAAATAAGGCACACATCCTGCCAAAAAAGCACCGGCTGCATTAGCACCAGGAGTGAGCGTGATTAAATCAGCAGACAAAGTCTTTTGCAACACGGTCAATAATCCCATGACTTCACTCAGATGAGGATGTCCCATCAAAACTTGGCCGGTCACCATGACAACTTTATTGGCCGAAAGCAGCGCAGCAATAAGATCCTGCCACTCTGCTGCATCGGCTTTGTGCTCAAGACGTAATAGATCATCTTGGAAAGGTGCTGTTAATGGCTTGGATTTTACGATCTCTTGCGCAATATGCACACATGCATCTGTCATTTGATTAAAATTAACCACATGAACGCCGGCAGTAGCCATGTGGTGCTCAATTGCAAACGGATTCACATACACCACCTGTGAACCACTCAAAGCAGCCTGACGTAAGCGATGATGGAATAAGGGCACTTCCTCACGTGTATCACTGCCCATGACTAAAATCACATCAACATCCGCCAATTGCGCTAAGCCAAGCGCCATTTTAGGCAGACTTTTTACATCATTCTGATGGCTAAAATCATTTTGATACGATCTAAAATCAATATTATGCGAACCAAAACCGCGCATTAATTTCTGTAAAAGATAGAGCTCTTCAACTGTACTAGAAGGTGATACCAGCGTTGATACTTTATCTGCACCATATTTTTTATGCACTTGCTTAAACTTTTTAACCACGGCATCTAGCGCATCGGCCCATTCGACTTCCTGCCATTTTCCTTGCTGCTTGATCATCGGCTTTTGGGCGCGGTTGTCATTATTTAAAGCATGAACACTATACCGATCACGATCAGACAACCAACTTTCGTTCACATTTTCATTTTCACGGGGCACCGCACGCATCACTTCATTCCGACGAACATGCACATATACATTAGAACCGAGGCAATCATGCGCTGCAATCACAGGATACTGCTGCATTTCCCAAGCACGAGCCTGATAACGGAAGGGCTTATTTGTTAAGGCACCCACAGGACAGAGATCAATAATATTACCTGAGATTTCAGAATGAATTGCACCTTCCAAAAAAGTAGAAATTTCGACATGCTCACCGCGATGAATCATCCCTAATTCGCGCACTCCGGCAATTTCAGCACCAAAACGCACACAGCGCGTACATTGGATACAACGGGTTAAATCCGTGGAGATCAAGGGGCCAATATCTTTATCTTCAACGGCCCGCTTGCCTTGATTATAGCGTGAAACATCCTTGCCATAACCCATCGTCATATCTTGTAATTCACATTCCCCACCCTGATCACACACAGGGCAATCTAAAGGATGGTTAATCAGCAAAAATTCCATCACTGCTTTTTGA
>CAXNIG010000114.1:0-3754 GCA_964202445.1 Pseudomonadota bacterium | reverse complement strand
TGATGGAAAGGCGCAGAAATCGAAATTTGAAGAAAAAGAAAGCATCACCGCTTTGGGCGCAGATTTTTGTGAGTGTATTGTTTTTGCTGGCATTGATTAAAATTATTACTTTGCCTTTTACTGAGTATCTGGATATGGCGGCGTTGAAGCAAGATGTTGCGTATTATTTTACTCATGCTTAATTTTGCCTCTCATTGATTGAAAAGGTAAATAGGCCAATGATTGCGTTAACCTTATTAATTCATCAGCCCTTAAGAAATTATTCTTGAGGCATAGTTGATGGCATGGTAAGGCGCATCTGATGCTCAACCCGCACAAACCAGACGACGGCGGCGCAAGTCAATGCCAGGAGGAGCAGTGTAAGCAGATTAAATCGGTCATAGCCTATCGAAACTTGCAGAATATAAGTCAAAACAGGGCTGAATGGTTCGATGAGGGAAACGATCATTGTGCCCAATTCTCGAATCGCAATTTGATACATCAGTAAAGGAATGAAGACAATGATGACCGACGAGAGTAGATAGTATTTCCAATCAATGCTTTGTAGCGTGAGGGGTGTAGGGTGAAAAAACAGCAGTGATGCGCCGCTGACAATAATCAATAAATAAAAACGGGTGGCGAGGATTCCGGTGACGGTAAACTGAGCTTTGCCCATTGCCTCAGATGCAAGTCCAATGCAAGCACCACTGATGCCGCCGATCGTACACCAAAGCAAGCCTAACCCTAGGTTTGAAGAGGTGGTAGTGATAGGGAAATTCTGCATGTATTGCCTGATAATCAAGCCCAGGCTGAGCAAGACTAATAAAACACTAAATCCAAGATGTTTATTCGCTTTGAGCTGATTCAGTGGGGTGGAGATTAGAAAAATAGTGATAGACAATATGCCAAGATTGATGCATAAAGCGGTAGCGGGGTCCAAGTATCGCAAAGACATGAAGGTGCTAAACCAGTTCACCAAAGTGGCAGCGTTCATCTGTAGTAGTGTTTTTTTATTGGCAAACACGGTTGAATAAAGCTTTGGCAGCTTTTTAAACTGGATGGCATTGAAAATAATGAGGGCATAAGAAAAAATCATGAAAATACTTAAGAGCGCATTGGTGTTTCGGGTCAAGTGCGAAATAAATACAAAGGAGGCTGCGTTGGCGAAGCAGGTGAGTAGGATGCAGATGTAACCTGCTTTGGGCTTGATGTTGGACATGGTTATGTTTGCTCCTTGCAGATTAATATTTTTTGGATCGCCATTTGAAGCTTTTGGTCTGCTATAATCCAGGTGAATTCTAGTTTACTCATCCATGCTAAGTCAAGTTTCAGTCTTTTTTTTGCTCGCTCCAATGCACTTTGTATAGCCTGTTTTCCAGGTCCACCACCAAATTCGTTAATGCCCGCCCAATGAATTGCATCTTTTTCAGCTAGGCTCTGATTGCTTAACTTGAAAATTGCATTGGCGGGGTCTGCTTTTCTATCCATAGCATCTGTAATGGTTTTGCCTATTTTCTGATGGGCCTCCCGAAATGACATTTTCTTTTCTTTGACTAATGTCTCAGCGAGGCCTGTCGAAAATGCAAGCCCTTTGGAAATGCTGTTTAGCATGTTCGCTTCAATAGGTACAGTTTGCCTAATGAATAATTCCGTCAACGTGAGCGCATCTGCTGCATTTTTTAAAATTGACTCAAAATTTTGCAGTGCTTCTGTTCCTACCTCAACAGAATTGCTGAATGGTGTATTGTGCATGGCCGTTAAGGCTTGTGTTAATAAGCCGTTCAGGCTGGCTGCTTTGCCTTTTATTATTTCTAATAAGTAGGGGTTCTTTTTTTGCGGCATCATGGATGATCCCCCGCAAATTTCATCAGGCAATTCGAAGAAGTTAAATTCTTGAGTTGTCCATACCTGCAGATCTTGGGTGATACGACTTAATGTGGTGGTCATAATGCTCGTCACGCTTGCCACGCGAAGGGCTAGGTCTCGGCTTGCGACGGCATCTAAGGCATTGTTGCAGCATTTTGTAAAACCTAATAAAGAAGCCGTGAGTTGTGAGTCATTTGCAAAGCTTGATCCACAGCCAGCCGCCGCACCTATAGGGCATTCATCAAGAGATGAATAGAGGCTGGTTAAATGCATTTGATCTCGCGCTAAAGCCTCTTCAATAGCCAATAAATAATAGGCATAGGTGCCGACTTGTGCTACTTGATACTGGCTATAAACAGGCATTGCAATATGTTGATATTTTTTTGCTTGTGCAAGCAGTGTCTCTCTTAGCTTCACAAGATTCTGATATATTGTTGAGTAAGATTTTCGCAAGTTTAATTTGAATGTTGTCGCATTCATGTCATTACGCGAACGAGCGATATGAATTGAGCCTGCAATATCCATGCCAAGCGTATCAATCAGGTGGTTTTCAAATAATAAGTATGCTCCTCGATGCGACTGTTCTTTTAGAAGCGAGGCAAAATCCTCTTGACGGAATGACTGAATCGTTTCGAGTAATTTTTTGATTTTTTCAGGGTCTAAAAGTTTTGTGGTATGCAATGAAACAAGGTGTGCCTCATTTAAAGTCGATAGGGTTGTGAGCTCTTGCCGTAAGGCTTCTTCAGGCTTGATTGGGAATACAATTGCATGCGCTGCGGGATCAAGTGTTTTTTTTAATCTGCCGTCTGTATGTGTTTTCATGTTTCAATCCGTCATCTCAATAGTAAAGTGTTTTAATGCCTGGTTAGCCGTATCGTTGCAGTGCTTTTCATTCGCATCTGATGTAATAATATACGCGACTCTATCGCGATAGTCTCCCTGCAGCACGACTGTGTCGCCTACATGCTTCACGAAAACTGTCTTCACATTTGCATCCTGGTCTTTGTAGCTTAATTCGGTGATCTTGCCTGATTGTGAAGGGATTAGATGTCGGATTGCTGCGTATTTTTTATAGGTGATTTGATTTTTCAATGGATGGTCAGTGTAGAGTTGGATTAATAATTGGAGCACGTTCATATCCGTAGACTCTTGGATCAGCATGGGAATCATTCCCCCTGCAAGCCGAGGATTGACCTCAATGATAAACAATTGTCCATTTTTTATTTTAAGTTCAATATGCGCAAAACCAAAGTCAAAGCCTAAATGCGCCAGGAGCTTGGGGATTGTATCCCGAATCAATGTTTCTTCTGTTGGGGGCAAGCTTGCAGGAAAACTATGTCCTATTTCAATGCAGTATGGCAGTGGGCTTAAATATTTTTGAGTGATTCCGATAATTTGATGTTGCTTGGAGTAGCTGCAGGTTTCAACAGAAAATTCTGACCCTTCAATATATTCTTGTATGAGGATGGGGTGAATATTCTGCTGCCTGAGCATTTTGATATGACTCAGGCTGGTCGTCTTATTTTCACAAAACCTCACGCCTACACTGCCTGATAATTCATTCGGCTTGATGATAACGGGGAAGGTGTAGTGAGTCAGTGTGGGCTCAATATCAGCTGCAGTATGAAGTTGAGTGGTTTTAGGGCAATGCACTTCAAAGTCCAATAGTTTTTGAGATAATGCATATTTATCGCGACAGAGTTTGATGGCTTCAGGGTTGGTGCCTGAAAGGTTTAGCTGTTTTGCAATCCAGGCGGCTATTTCAATAAAGTACTCTGAACTTGAATAGATTCCGCAGATGCCGGGCTTTTTTGATAAATAGTTTAATAGGGTCTCTTGGTCTAGCGTGTCGATCGTGATTGGTTGGATATTTAGTTTTGTGAGAAAGGGATATTTCTGCGCGTCACGT
>CAXNIG010000113.1:0-3757 GCA_964202445.1 Pseudomonadota bacterium | reverse complement strand
GGCAGCAGCAGGTGCAGCAACAGCAACAGCAGCTTGAGCGGACACGCCAAATTTTTCTTCCATCATTTTAACGAGTTCACACACATCCATTACGGACATGTCGGCAATCGCTTTAAGGATATCTTCTTTAGATAGTGTAGCCATGTTATTTATCTCCATTTTAGTATTATTTTGCTTTGTTAAGCAGCTTGTTTTTGATCACGAATTTGACCCATTACGCGCACAACTTGTGAGTGTGGTTCGGCCAAAGTACGTACAAATTTGCCAATCGGTGCCAACATTGTACCGCACAAGGTTGCCAAGGCTTCCTGTTTGGTGGGTAGTTTGGATACGGCTTCCAATTGATTTGCACCAAGAAGTTTTCCGCCAATTGCAAGTGCTTTGACTTCCAATGCGCTGAATTCCTTAGAAAAATCACGCATTAACCGTGCAGCTGCGCCTGGTTCTTCTTCCGAAAAAGCCAAGATTAAAGGGCCGGTGAGCACGTCTTTTAAGCAGGCGAACTCGGTTCCTTCTACAGCGCGACGTGCTAAAGTATTTCGCACAACCCGGAGGTGTACGCCTGTGGCACGTGCTTTTGCACGGAGCTTCGTCATATTTGCAACGGAAACTCCTTGATAATCAACTACAACCGCAGACAAAGCTTTAGCAGCAACAGCGTTGACTTCCGTCACGATTTGTTGCTTGTCCTCTAGTCTTAGTGTCATGCGATTCTCCTATTGTTTTACATCTGCGTGGGCCATTAAGTTTTGAGTTAACTGCCCTCAGAACTCCCACGGTCTTTGACGGTTAGAATGGTTTCCCATTCCAACTTCAAAGTCTTTTTAAGCAGCAACGCTACTTATGTCTACGACCAATCCAGGGCCCATGGTTGAAGAAACACTTATTTTCTTCAAGTAGATGCCTTTGGTGGAACTGGGTTTCATTCTTTTTACGTCAGCCAATAAAGCTTCTAAGTTTTGTTTGAGTGCCTCTACTGTAAAGCTGGCTTTGCCAATTGAGGAATGAACAATCCCTGATTTATCTGCGCGATAACGGACTTGACCTGCCTTGGCATTTTTAACAGCGCCTGCAACATCAGGTGTCACTGTGCCAACTTTTGGGTTAGGCATTAAGCCACGAGGGCCCAATACTTGTCCGAGTTGACCTACAACACGCATGGTATCAGGGGATGCGATGACGACGTCATAAGGCATATTGCCTTTTTTCATGTCTTCAGCTAAATCCTCCATGCCGACTCGATCAGCGCCTGCAGCTAATGCGAGCTCTGCATTTTTTCCTTGAGCAAACACAGCAACACGAACTGTTTTACCGGTTCCATTAGGAAGAACTACAGCGCTTCGTACGGTTTGATCTGATTTTTTGGTATCAACGCCCAAATTGATGGCCACATCAATGGTCTCATCAAATTTGACTTTGGTGACTTTTTTTAATAATTCGAGTGCCTGCTCAATAGCATAGACTTTGCCATGCGTTAATTCTTTGGCAATGAGTTGTTGACGTTTGGATAATTTAGCCATTTTACTTAACTCCCTCTGCTTCAATGCCCATGCTACGTGCTGTTCCTGCAATGATGCGGACTGCAGCATCTAGGGTGGCAGCGGTTAAATCCGCTTGTTTTAAAGTGGCGATATCTTCTAATTGTTTGCGATTAATTTTACCTGCAACAACAGTTCCTGGGGTTTTGCTACCAGCCTGAAGTTTAAGGGTGTCCTTAATAAGATAAGACGCTGGAGGTGTTTTGGTGATAAAAGTAAAGCTTCTATCAGAATAAACGGTAATGACAACAGGTAAAGGCATGCCTGGTTTCATGTTTTGTGTTTGCGCATTAAACGCTTTACAAAACTCCATAATATTCACACCTTGTTGACCCAAAGCAGGTCCGATTGGTGGGCTTGGGTTGGCTTGGCCAGCCTTCACTTGCAGCTTGACATAAGCTTGCACTTTCTTAGCCATTTTATTCTCCTTATGTTTGAGTAATCACGCTGATTCTGGCCCGGCTAAGGTGTCCGATCAGCTCCTCTTTTGCGCAATATTGCGCTAAACTTTTTCTTTGCGAATTTGGTCAAAGCGTAATTCAATAGGGGTGGAGCGTCCAAAAATCATGACTGATACTTTGACGCGAGTCTTCTCGTAATTGACTTCTTCAATGACGCCGACAAAATCGGTAAATGGACCTTCAGCAATCCGAATCACTTCGCCCACTTCAAATAATGTTTTGGGTTTGGGTTTGTCATGGGTGTCTTGAACGCGTGATAAAATATTTTCGACTTCTTTATCAGAGATCGGGGAGGGTTTGTCAGCTCTGCCGCCAATAAAGCCCAATACTTTAGGAACATGACGAACGAGATGCCAGGTTTCATCATTCATTTCCATATTGACAAGAATATAGCCGGGGAAAAATTTACGCTCACTTTTGCGTTTTTGGCCGGATTTCATTTCCACCACTTCTTCAGTTGGAATCAATACCTCACCAAAGCAAGCTTGTAAGCCTGCTAAAGCAACGCGATCCGCTAAAGTTTCACGGACTTTATTTTCATATTGTGATGTTGTTTGCACCACGTACCAACGCATAGTCATTCAATCTTCCTTATATCAAGAGTGTACTGACGAAATAGGCAAAAAAGCTGTCAACGCCCCATAAAATCATAGCCATAATAAATACAATCCCTGCAATCATCAGCGTAGTCTGAATGGTTTCCTGACGCGTAGGCCAAATGACCTTACGTAATTCAGTTCGCGCCTCCTGGAAAAACTTCCAGGTGAGCTTTCCTTTTACAGTATTGAGTGCAATAAACAGAGTAATCAGCCCAAATACAATCATAAAAGTAACGCGAATTGCGAGAGCGGTCGTGGCAAAATAAGCATCCGCACCTACAATCGCTGCAATCAGCACAACAACAAGCGTCCACTTGAAGTGATCAACATAATTTTGTGATTGGACGGCCTTCAGTTTCATGATCCTCAGTGTCAAAAGCAAATAAAAACGGCCAATTACTATAACACGACCCTTTTGTGTTTGCAAGTGGTTATTGATTTTTTTTTTAGTCTCTAAATTCGGGTGCTTGCATTTAAAAAATTGCTTAGTTAAGATAAGGTTTGTTTTGATTAATATGGAGATCGAATGCGAGATTATTTATATCGCCACTGGGCTGATAGCACGCTCATTATGGCCATTGCACTGACCGCCTTATTACTTTCTTTCCTGCCTTCTACACCTTGGTATTTATTTTTGATTTGGCTGCAGTTTCCGGTATATCTCATTCATGAATTTGAAGAGCATGTTTTTCCAGGAAAATTTAGAGAATTCATTAATCGGGAGGTGTTTCATAGCAATAAAGATGATTCTCCTTTAACAGTTCCTGCCGTTTTTTGGATTAATATTCTGGCAATTTGGATTTTGTTTCCCATTGCGGCGATCTTGGCGCAAAATTATTCTCCAGAGTATGGACTGCTTCTCCCTATTTTTGGACTTTTTAATGCAACGCTTCACATTTTGATGTTGCTGATCAAGCGCAAATATAATCCCGGCGTGTGGGTGAGTATTTTTGTAAACTATCCGACGGGTATTTATACTTTATATGTGTTGGCTCATTGCGGATTTATTCATCTTATGAGTTTGACCATTGCGCTTTTAGTCACATTCTTCTCCCATGTTCTGATGATTGGGTTGGTCATGAGAAATCGTCGCCATACAGCACATTAAACACGGGTCGTCATTTGGCGGCGCCAGGCTTTGGCGTTGGGTTGCCCATGA
>CAXNIG010000112.1:0-3784 GCA_964202445.1 Pseudomonadota bacterium | reverse complement strand
TCAGCGGGCTATGGTGATGGTTATCCGCAGCATCCTCGCACAGGCGCCCGCATTAAGATTAGGCAATGTTTGTGCCCGGTTGTGGGTCGGGTTTCGATGGATTTTTTGATGGTGGATATAACCGATTGCCCCCGGGCTGTCATCAATGACCCCGCTATTTTATGGGATCAAAACCATTTAGTTATCTCACCTTATGCATCGCTTACGCATGTTATGGCCAGAGTGCCGCGAATATTTACGCGTTAATGATGTAAAATTTGTTTATAATTTTCGGCCAGTTTTTTGAGGTCGACACGATTGAGGAATAAGGAAAAGCACATCCAGGAGCTTAATGCTGCCAGGTCTTTAAATTGTGGCGGAACGTAACGCGGCGCAGTGACAATGCCTTCTTCAACGAGATGATTTAAGATTTGAATATCTTCCAGGCGTAATTTGCCGACAAATAGGGTGGGGACATAATGGCTGAGTCCCATTTGAACAGCTAGGCGAATATAGTTATAAATTAAAAGAAATCCTTTGGCATAGGAAAGGTCTTTGGTAAATGGGCCGCCGTTGGGTGTGCTACCGCGAAAAATACGTGCGGTTAAGCTGTAGGAATCGTTTTCATTGACGCCCATGCTTTGGGTAAAATAGTTAAAGACTTCTAAAAAGTCAGCGCCTTCTTCGGCCATGTGAATCGCTTTAATGCGATTGGTAATGCGCTGTACGCGAGAGGGGTAAGATGAAAATGTAAAAATTTCAGTAATGACGGCCAGGCCTTCTTGCGTAATGGTACAAGACGGAGCGCCTTTGCCAAGAAAGGTGCAAATCGGTTGGGTTGATCCATTAATCGAGGTGCCTACGTGCACCCAGCCTTCATGGACTTCCAGTAGTTGGATATCTCGTTCGCTGAACATGACATCTTGTTTCATCTTGATATATCGTGCACCTGCGGCAGCATCAGAGACAATATTGTCTGATTCTAATACGGCAACTTGGTCTTCTTTGTGGTGAAAATATTGGGCGAGGCGTTCGTTGAGAATTTCTACAGCCTCAGCGGAGGTGTATTTTTTTTCATCCTTTTCAGAGTTCATGTCAGCCTGAAGCATGCCCAGCGTTTCTGAGAGTAGATCAGACAGATCGTTTAAAACTGGGCCACCTGGGTAAAAAGCCTCGCTGGCAGAGCCATACAAATCTACAGAAGTTTCATAGAATTCTGGCGTGCCGCGTGCTTTGAGTAACTGAATAGCAATACGATATTCGCGACAGGTGCGCAACATAATCGAGCCAATGCCACTAAACTGCCCAAGCTTGCGATTGATATCGCGTTCAATCTCATGAAACTCTTGCGTTTTTTGATCCAAGTCAAAACGCAGGGGCAGTTTTTGATAATACGCTGCATCGACCAATGGCAGTTTTTTGCATTTGTCGGTAAAAAATTGAGCCTTGATTTCAGGCGTCCACTTAATGGCATCTAAAATCTGAATCGGTTTTTGAGCGGCAACAATCCGCTCAGAAAGCTCGTAAATGATAAGTTGTTCAGGCGTTAGGTCATGGGGTGGCATAGCGTCCTTTTACTCAATATGTTGAAGCTTCTCTTTATGTTTTACAATTTGGCGGGTTAGCTTTTCGGATAAACTATCGATCGCCGCATACATATTGGCTGCCAATGCTTCAGCAAAAAAATCAGCATGGCCAGACGCATGAACAGTTGCCTCTGCTTTGTGCTCATTTTTTTCAACACTCAAGATAATATGTACTTGGGTGATGTGGTTAAAATGGTGCTCCATTTTGCCGAGTTTTTTTTCAGCATATTCGCGTAGGGCGGGTGTAATTTCAACATGACGTCCAGTGATTTGCAGTGTACTCATAGCCTCACTCCTTGTTGGTTAACTCTACATTTTAAGATTAGCATAAAATCAGCATGGCTTCAATGCGAGTGAGGCTTCAATTCAGGGTCACCTCATGATTCTGTTCAACTGCCGTTTGCAGCATGAAAACCCATCAATAAATTGATCGCGGTATATAGCTGATAATCTTTGTAAAATAAATTTTTAGATTGTGTGAGGTCGTCGGCATTCGATTTGCCATTAACGATTTGTTGCAGATTTTGATTGTCGTCATTAGAGGTATCAATACTGTCGCTAATGGGTTGATTGTCTGGGGTGGTGTCTCCATTGGCCAGATGATCGCTTAAATCGGCTTCGTGAACGGTATTGTTGTCTAGTGGTTTTACCGTTTCGGGAATGGCATAGCTATGAACGATCACATCTGGTGTAATGCCTTTGGCCTGAATGGAGCTACCATCGGGTGTGTAATATAAAGCGGTCGTTAATTTGATTGCCGTTTTGTCTCCAGGGAGGGGAAAGACTGTTTGGACCGAGCCTTTGCCAAAAGAAGTCATCCCTACAATGATTGCGCGGTGATAGTCTTTTAAGGCGCCGGAGACGATCTCTGCAGCAGAGGCAGTGCCTGAGTTGATGAGAACAACCATGGGCAAGCCATTTAGCATATCCTGTCCGCTTACATAGCCCGTGTATTGTGCATCGGCAAAGCGGCCTTTGGTGTAAACTACAGGTTTGTTGGGGCCAATTTTAGTCGCATCTAAAAAGAGATTAGATACATCAACCGAGGCCTGTACCACCCCACCTGGATTGTTTCGCAAATCTAAAACAACACCATAGATGCCGTTATTTTGTTTTTGTAAATTTTGAATCGCTTGTTTGACATGTGCGCCTGTATCCGCCTCAAACATGGCAATTCGAATGTAGGCATAGTGTTTGTCGATCATCACTGTTTTGACATCTTTTAATTTGATATTATCGCGGGTAATCGTGAAGTTCATCGGCTGGTCTACATCTTTACGGATGACAGTTAGGGTGACTTTTTCGCCTTTTTTGCCGCGCATCATGTTCATGCTTTTGGTGAGCGAAAGCCCGTCTACTGCAACGCCGTTGATTTTAACAATGTAGTCGCCCGCTTTGATTCCTGCTTTTTGCGCTGGGGAATCGTCAATGGGAGTAATCACTAAAATCGCGCCATTGGCAGCAGTGATTTCAATCCCTAGGCCTGAAAACTGGCCATCTGTCATGGTCTTGAGATCTTGAAAATCTTCTTGATCTAAATAATCAGAATGCGGATCAAGATTGCTTAGCATGCCACGTGCTGCATTTTCAGTAATGGTATTGTCAGACACTGGATTGACATAAAAAGTCCGAATGGCCTGAAGGGTTGTGCCAAATAGAGTGATGTCTTGATCAGAGAGAGGCGGGATATGGGTGACGTCAGGATTTTGTGTCGTTGCCGCTGCCTGAAAATGATCAGCCGCACCCGTAAAGTCTGCAAATGCCGGCAGGCTGGCAAATAAAAACACAATGCTGAGAGTGAGGCTTTTCATATCCGTCCTTTTTTTAATGTTTTATTCTATCAAAATACGCCCGCTCATTTCTGGTGGAACCGGCAATCCCATTAAATGTAACATAGTGGGTGCAACATCTGAAAGTACGCCATTTGCATGCAGCACTGTGGATTTTGGGCCAATATAAATTAAAGGGACCGGGTCCGTAGTATGTGCGGTATGGGCTTGATGGGTGACTTCATCCAGCATTTTTTCGGCATTGCCATGATCAGCCGTAATGAGGGCCCGGCCATTGACTTGTGTTAACGCGCTGACAATGCGGGCCAGGCAGGCATCTAAGGTTTCAATTGCTTTGACGGCAGCACTAAAAATACCTGTGTGACCGACCATATCGGCATTGGCAAAGTTACAGATGATGGCATCATATTTTTGCGTTAAAATCGCTTC
>CAXNIG010000111.1:0-3804 GCA_964202445.1 Pseudomonadota bacterium | reverse complement strand
CGAGAGCTTGACCAATAAAACTTTCATGATTCCATCCTCATTAACACGTGTTTGGGCGTGATTTCTTTAAGACAGGCATAGTGGCCTAGCGGGCATACGCGCTCAAAACAGGGGCGACAACTCAAGCCTAACTTTTCAATAATTGTTATTTTATCACCTAAGGGCGGTGTAAAGCCAGCGCTGGACGAGCCAAAAATAGCAAACACCGGTACATCCAGGCTTGCCGCGATATGCATAGGGCCGGAGTCATTTGTCAAAACCTGTTGTGCAAAAGAAAGCAAGGCTGCCATTTCCAGGAGAGACGTTTGCCTGACAAAATTATGAGTGCGTGGTTCCAGCTTTGCAATGACGGCGCCCAGGGCTTCTTCTGCTGGGCCGCCAATGACCCAGACTTGAAATCCCTTTGCGATTTTAGCCGTTGCCACCTGAGCAAAATATTCCGCAGGCCAACGTTTTGCCGGGCCAAATGCTGCCCCTGGAGAAAGAACGAGAACAGGCTTTTGCAAATTCAAATTGAGTCGCTTTTTTACCTGATCACGCAGCGTTTCAGGCACACTTAAGCGTGGAAAAGGAAAGTGCATCTCAGGCGTAAACTCATTTTTTCTATAAGCCAGAGTGACATAACGCTGTACCATCAGCGGCAGTTTTTTCAAGCCTTTGCGTAGGTCATTCAGTAAAAAATAGCGCTGTTCACCTTGCGCCCCAACACGTTGAGGAATGCCCGCTAAAAAAGGAATAAGTGCCGATTTCCAGGTATTAGGCAAAACATAAGCCAGATCAAATTTTTTAGCGCGCAATTGGCAAGCTAACTTAAATCGCGTTTTTAAATTGAACTGTCCATGTTGATCGGGCATCAAGATGCGCTCATTGATTTCAGGCATCAACTCCGTAATCTGTAAAGTCGCTTGGGGTGCTAAAATAGTTAGCCTAGCCCGTGGATAATGCTGTTTGACGACCTGCAGCATGCTGTGCGCCATCACCATATCCCCCAGCCAAGCTGGAGCAACAACAAGGATATTTTTGACCATAATTTTTCAGGCTAATTGCGAATGCGAATTAAGTATATCTATTTTTGTACTTTAGTACAATAAGGATTGCTGTGTGAGCTGGGATTGCATGGATAGTTCATCAACTGCTATCATGGTGTTGAGTTAAATTCATTAGGAGATCGCGATGCAAGAAATCAATATTGGACTCTCAAGTGCACAACGTGAAGCCTTGGCTAAAGGCCTGGCAGTTTTGTTGGCGGATAGTTATACGCTTTATTTGAAGACGCATTTTTTTCATTGGAATGTGACCGGGCCGCATTTTAAAAGTTTGCATGAATTGTTCGAGTTGCAATATACCGAATTAGCCTTGGCGGTCGACACGATTGCGGAACGGATTCGTGCTTTGGGGCATACGGCGCCAGGTAGCTATGCGGCTTTTAGCAAATTAACCTCTATTAAAGAAGAGACTCAAGTGCCTGCTGCGAGTAAAATGGTTGAGTTATTGGTCGATGGACATGAAACAGTGATTCGCACTGCGCGTGATTTACTGGCTGTGGTCAATGCTGCCGAAGATGAAGTGACTTTAGGTTTGCTTGCTGCACGCATGGATGTACATGAAAAAACGGCATGGATGTTACGCAGTATGGTGGCTGCATAATTTTGCGGGTGATCGTTGCTAATTTTGGGAACGACTCGATTGCCTTGATAGCATACGCGGCTCAACAAAAATGGTCTCGAGTGACGGTGGTGTCTGTGGACACTGGATTTGCCCATCCTGATTGGTCGCAACGGGTAGTCGCTGCCGAAGCCTATGCGCGTAGTTTAGATTTTGAGGTGGTGCGTTTGCAAGCTCGGCCTGATTTTACCCATTTGATTAAGGCGCAAAAGGAGTTCCCCACGCCAAAATTTCAGTGGTGTGCAGTGTATTTAAAAGGCGATACGCTGCGCAATTGGCTGGCAAAAGTTGATCCCCTTAAAACTGCGCAAATTATTCTAGCGCGGCGGCGCAGTCAGTCTCCTAAATTTGCTGACTTGGCAGAGTTTGCTGAGCGTGATGAAGCCTTTGCTGAGCGGCAAATTTGGCATCCGTTTTACTTACATCAAGAAGATGAAGTCAAAGCACTGGTGGCGCAAACCTCGTTGGATTGGCTATCTCATCGTAGTTTGGAGTGTGATCCTTGCGTGAATAGTTCGTTGGCTGAATTAAAGCGAGCTTCTCCCCAAATTCAAGCACGAATTAAAGCGTTAGAGATCAGTGTGGGCGAGGATTTTTTGCAAAAAAAAACGCCAGATCAGCCGTTTATATTTGACATGGGTTGCGGTTCGCCGTATGGTTGCGGATCATAGGAGGCATGGTGCACTTAACAGATTTACGATTTATACAGAAAACGCAGGAATTGTTATTGCAATTTGAGAGTGGGTCTCAAGGTGCGATTCAGTTGGGTGATTTGAACCCACTAGCCAAAACAATAACCGGAATAGAGCCGATTTCATCGACACAGATTAAGCTGTACTTTGACGGGCTTGAGTCAGGTCAATTATTTGAGGCTCAGCAATTGCAGGAGCTGATGCGATGAAATGGAGTGAACATCTTCAAGTGATGGCCTTGAAGTATCTGGGCCGTTTTTCGTTGCGCATGATTTATCGATTAAGTTTGTTTTTTTATTATGCATTAAAGCCTTTTAAATTAGGCTTTAAGCGTACGATTCGCATTAATTTAAGCCGCTGTTTTCCCCAACTTAAGCCGCGTGCCTTAGAAACGCTAGCTAAAAAAGTGGAGTTGCAAACAATTTGGCGTATGTTAGAGATGCCCTTTTTCTGGTTTGGTAAAGACCCTAATCGTGCTCTGAAACAGTGTTTTGGTGAGGCTGAATTTAAAGCCGATTATGATCGTGGCCTGGGGGTGATTTTACTTTGTCCACACTTAGGTGCGTGGGAAATGGCTAATTGTTATATTGGGAGTCACTATCCCTTGGCTGCCTTGTATAAACCATTTAAAAAGGCATATCAAGAAATCCTCTTGCAGGAGGCGCGTGAGCGTTATGGTACCGAAATGTATCCAGCAAATATATCTGGAATCAGAAGTTTATTTAGTGCATTAAAAAAAGGGCGCTGCATTGGTATATTGCCAGATCATGATCCAGGCGAAAATGGTGGAGAGCAGGTGCCTTTTTTTGGTATTCCCGCGAATACTACGACATTAATTGCAAAGTTGGCGGCTAAAAGTAAAGCGCCTATTTACTTCACTTTTGCAGAACGCTTACCCCGTGCAAAGGGATTTCAGTTACATTTTGTAAAAGCCGGCGCAGGGCTTGCCGATCCTGATTTAACCGTTGCTGCCGCAGCTTTAAATATCGCCATTGCGGATCTTATTGCGCCTTATCCTGAACAATATGAATGGTCTTATAAGCGTTTTCGCAGAACAGCTTGGCAGGGAGGCCAATTTTATTGATTACCGAAGCTTTGATCGAAGCGTATTGCCAAGAAAAAACACAAGCTGATTCAGCACTGTTAGCTGAAATCAGGGAATACACACATAACCATTTTGATCATGCGCAGATGTTATCAGGGCTTTTGGTCGGGCGTTTATTGCAGTTTTTGGCCCAGCTTATGCAGGCTAAAATGGTTTTAGATTTAGGGACATACACAGGATATTCAGCCCTCTCATTGGCGGAAGTGTTATCAGATGATGCGCAGTTGTTAACTTGTGATAAAGATCTGCGTGTTTTAAAAATTGCAGAGGCTTTTTTTATGCGGAGTGAGCACGGCTCTAAAATTAAAGTATTTGCGGGAGAGGTAGCAGATTGTATTGCAT
>CAXNIG010000110.1:0-3849 GCA_964202445.1 Pseudomonadota bacterium | reverse complement strand
CGTGGTGGTGAGCTTTATGTATTTGGCCAAGTTGATAATATTCCTGCCCATGTGACAGCTGAATGGATCCACATTCCCTTTGATGCGAATCCCTTGCTTTACCCACTGATTGCAATTGTTGCAATGCAATTACTGTCCTACCATGTCGCTGTTTTAAAAGGCACGGATGTTGACCAACCACGCAATCTGGCTAAAAGCGTAACGGTTGAATAAATTTAGTTTTGTGGCGGAGGGGGCATTGGATGGATCGCATAATTTTTAGCGGCATAGTATCCTCCGACCGCGCCACTGCCGAATAAAATAGGCATACAGCCACTTAAAAGACAGCCAAAGCCCAGAAAAACCAAGCTTTGAATGAGGTTTTTCATGACGATATTTTTTCGACTTTGTAATGTTTTGCGCCGTAATAACCACCTGCAGCACCACCGCCGACCCACATGGCAATGCAACCGGTCAAAAGACAGGTCGTCAATAACAAAGAAAGTACACACATTATTTTTTTCATGTCCCTAGCATACCTCACTTGACCCCCATACTCAAGTCAAAGGATAATAGCACTTTCAAAAAGGACCCTCTCATGACAACACTCCTTCCAAAACGCTTCAGCCTTATTTGTTTATATAGTTTGATTGCAGGCGCTTTATTAGTCCTTGGCTTCAGCCCTTTTAATTGCTGGATGTTTGGCTTTCTATCCAGTGCTGCATTTTTACTTTTACTGCAAAACAGAACACCCAAACAGGCTTTTGCCATCGGCTTCTGTTTTGGCTTAGGACTATTTGGCTCTGGCGTTTCATGGATTTTTGTTAGCATTGATACTTATGGCAATACTAACTTTTTGGTTGCCAGCCTGATTACACTTTTGTTGGTGCTGATCCTCTCACTGTTCCCCGCCTTGCAGGCCTGGGTGACAAAACGCTTTTTTAAACTGCCATTTTGTACCGAGGCCCTGCTGGTATTTCCTAGTTTATGGACTTTGTCAGAGCTCATTCGCGGCAGTCTATTTTCAGGCTTTCCCTGGCTACTTTTGGGCTACACCCAAACGTTCACTTTTTTATCGGGTTATGCCAAATGCTTTAGTGTGTTTGGGGTTTCCTGGATCGTTGCTTTTTTAACAGGATTGTTGGTTTTAATCGCACAGGCCCTATCTCAAAAAAAATATGGCCGACGTTTGGTAATGAGCTTGACTTTACTGGCTGCGATATTAATCGGCGGCGTGGTTTTACATCAGCAAAAATTTGTGCAATCCATACCCGGACCCAGCTTAAAAGTCGCATTGGTCCAAGGCGATATTCCCCAAATTATCAAATGGTCGCCCCAGGCATTGCAACAAATTACTTTAATCTACTCTAAACTCACTGGGCCGATTTTAAATACGCCTCTCATTGTCTGGCCCGAAAACGCCATTCCGGACTTTCCAGAAAACATCATGCAATTTATCGATACTCTAGACAATACGACGGCTGCCTTTAAAAGTGCTATCGTTTTTGGCCTGCCCATTGATAATCCGGTGAATCACCAGTATTACAATGGCGCACTGGCGATGGGTGATGCCAATGGCATGTACCTCAAACAACACTTGGTTCCATTTGGTGAATATGTGCCTTGGGGGCTCGCCTCATTTTATAATTTCATGGACATCCCCATGTCTAATTTTACCGCTGGGCCCTCTCCTGTGATTCCTATGGAAATTCACGGCCTGCCCGTCTCCGTTTTTATTTGTTATGAATCCGCCTACCCCATGGAAATTCGGCATGTTGCAAGCAGCGCCTACATTATTACCTTGAGTGATGATAGCTGGTTTGGGCGCTCCCTTGGCCCCTACCAACATCAAGAAATTGACGCCATGCGTGCCATTGAAACAGGCCGACCTATTTTACGTGCAACCAATAGTGGGGTCACCAGCATCATCAATAGCCAGGGCCAAATCACCGCAATAGCACCGATGTTTGCCCCCACTGTTTTAATGGGTGCAATAACCCCTGTAAGCGGGACCACACCCTGGCTTGATTGGGGAATTTGGCCCGTTATTATTTTTAATTTACTGTTGTTAATCATAGCCGGCATGCTTTATTTTAGCCAAAAAGGGAAAGCGCAATATGCTCAAAAAACTACTTAGACTCAGCTGTCTCATCTTAGGACTTAGCGCAGGAACACTGCATGCCGATACCGCAGCGAATGGAACTTGGCTGCTAGGCATCTGCAGCGGATTAATTACGAACGAAACGCCCACTCCTAACAATAATTACTGCGCTGGGTTTGTTCAAGGTGTGATGCTCTCTTGGTATACGGCAGAGTCGCAGGTCAATCCCAAAGGTGCTGCGTTTTGGATTAATCAATTTGGCACGGTCTCAGCCGTCAGTTCAGCAAAAATGGTGGTGACCTATTTGGGGCAACATCCAGAATCCATGAGCCATAGCGCCATCAGCTTAATCATTGCAGCAATCAATCAAAGCTATCCCATCCCCCCTGCTGCTGGATCCTAAGATGAGCAAACCTATCCTATTGATTATGGCGGGCGGAACAGGCGGGCATATTTTCCCTGCTTTGGCCGTCGCGCAAGCCTTACAAGCTTCTGGCCATATCGTGTCCTGGCTAGGCACACGCGCGGGAATGGAAGCCAAAATTCTAGCTCAACACCCCAGCATTCCCATTGACTTCATTCAAATTCAAAATCTGCGTGGCAAAGGTTTAAAGCGTTATCTGCTTCTGCCTTTCAAATTAGCCAAAGCGATTTTTCAGGCCCGCAAAATCATCAAGCAACGCCAGATTAACCTGGTTCTCGGTTTTGGTGGCTATGTCTCAGGACCGGGTGCGCTTGCAGCTAAAAGCCTAGGCGTTCCGTTTATCATCCATGAACAAAACGCAATCCCTGGCCTGACCAATCGTATTTTAGCCAAATGGGCCAAAACTGTTTTAATGGGTTTTCCAACCGCTTTCTCCAAGCTCAATAAAGCCATCTATACTGGAAACCCGATTCGTGCAGATCTTCTGGCTTTACAAAATGAGCCTTACCAGCTTCATACCCCCCTCAGAATTTTAATCGTTGGAGGCAGCCAGGGCGCACAGATTTTCAATCAAGTGATTCCCGAAGCGCTTGCTCTATTACCAGAAACCGATCGCCCTCAAGTGTGGCATCAATGTGGCGATCACAAAGGCAGCGAAACGATAGCGCGATATCAAAAACACGGCCTCACTGCGAAGGTAACCGAGTTTATCGACACCATGAATCTTGCCTATTTGTGGGCAGACTTAATCATCTGTCGCGCAGGGGCACTTACGGTGTCCGAACTCGCTATCATCGGCAAGCCCGCTATTTTTGTACCCCTGCCCTATGCTGCAGATAATCATCAATACTACAATGCCAAAGCGCCAACAGACCAAGGAGCCAGTCTACTCATCCCACAAGTTGAATTCACCCCTGAAAAATTAAAAACCATTTTGATCCAACTCCAGAAAAACCCACAACAATTGATTGACATGTCGACCCAAGCACGCCTTTTATCACAAGCTCAGGCAACAGCACAGGTCTTACAAGCGCTGACTCTATCAGCTTGAATGACACCACTGACATCACTTTAAAACATAAGCGATCAGTGCATCACCCAGCAAGTTTTTTGGACTACCCATACCTCCCCCCGCAACCACCACAATATATTGTTTGCCATTTATGCTGTAAGTCATTGGGGTCGCACTCCCTATAGCTGGCAGATTATCGCTCCACAAGGGGTCTCCAGTCTGTAAATTATAGGCATGGACGCGTGCATCCATTCCTGAGGAAATAAAAATTAAGCCCCCGCCCGTGACTAGAACACCCCCGACGGTTGGTGATCCCCAGCGGCTGGGCGAACG
>CAXNIG010000109.1:0-3916 GCA_964202445.1 Pseudomonadota bacterium | reverse complement strand
TGATAGCCGCACCCTGCAGCCGGGGCAGATATATGTCGCGATTCGACGGGAAAAAGATGGACATGATTTTATTGCAGATGCCCTTCAAAAAGGCGCGGCTGCGGTATTAGTCGATCATGATTGTCATTTTGCTGTGCCGCAGATTATTGTACCAGATACCTTGAAGGCCTTGGGGCAACTCGCGCATGTGTGGCGTGAGCACTTTCATCTGCCGATTATTGCATTGACCGGCAGTTGCGGTAAAACCACAACCAAAGAAATGATTGCCAGTATTTTGCGTGAAAGTGGTCCTGTGTTGGCTACCCAAGGTAATTTGAATAATGCGTATGGCTTGCCGATTACGCTGTTGCAATTAACGCCGCGTCATCGTTATGCAGTGTTGGAAATGGGCACGAATAGCCCAGGTGAAATTGATTATATTGCTAAAATTGCTGAGCCTACGGTAGCCTTAATCACCAATATTGGCGCCTCGCATTTAGAAAAATTGATCTCATATGAGGGGGTTTCACAAGAAAAGTCAGACATCTTTGTGCATTTAAAGCCATCAGGAATCGCCGTGATTGATTTAACCGAGCCCTTTGCCTTGTCATGGCGAGATAAGATCGATCGGCGTCATGTATTGACTTATGGTGATCATTCTCAGGCTACGGTGCGGGCACTGAATGTACATTTTCATGATCAAGGGGTGAACTTTGACCTCAACACGCCTTTGGGCACGATTACGATTGGTATTGCTTTGTCAGGCCAGCATATTGTTAAAAATGCAGTCGCTGCAGCGGCAGTCGCCTTAAGTGTCGGAGCTTCTTTGCATGACATTGCAGCAGGGCTTGCGAAAGTACAGGCTGTGCCGGGTCGGTTTCATAAAATTGTTTTAAAAAACGGTTGCATTGTGATCGATGATAGTTATAATGCAAGTGTGACTGCGGTTAAAAATGCGCTAGATACTCTGGCGCTCTTTCAGGGTAGAAAAATTTTAGTCATGAGTCATTTCGGTGAATTAGGCGCTGACATCGATTTATATCATCAAAAGCTTGGAGCATGGTGCCGTGATGCGCATTTAGATCAGGCTTTTTTTTATGGAGATGCTGCATTATTGGCGCCGGTTTTGCGAGAATGCCCGCAGGCGCGTTATTTTAAGAGTAAACAAGATTTATTCTCTGTGTTACAATCGGAGCTTAAACCCAATACAATGGTTTTAATTAAAGGGATACACAGTCAAAGAATGGATGAAATTGTGAGCCAAATTGTGACCGAGGATGCATAATGCGTAAGCAGATATTTTTGAGTTTATTAGCCTGGAGTGTGCAGGTACATGCGAGTGATTTGTTGAGTGTTTATCACGATGCCGCCCAAAGCTCACCGATTTTGACGGGTGATCATGCAACGAATCAGGCAAGTAATGCAGAGGTTCCTTTTGCGATCGGTGCGCTCTTGCCGCAAGTTGCGGTACAGGCTAATGCGAGTTATACGGATTATAGCGAGCCTGGTTTTAGCACAAACTATCCGAGTGAGGGGTATAGTGTCACCTTAACCCAGCCGCTTTTTAATTATACAGCTTTTGCGGCAATGGTTGATGTCAAATATACGGCGGATGCGGCAGATGCAACGTATCAGTCGCAAACGCAGAATTTTATTTTGACCCTTGCGCAGAGCTATTTTGCTGTGTTGCAGGCCCAAGATAATGTGGCTTTTGCAGAAGCACAGCTGAAATCTTTGGATACGACTCTGACCCAAACCAAACAAAAGTTTGAAGTCGGCGTAGGGACGTATACGGATGTGGCGCAAGCGCGGGCAAATGAGCAAAGTGCAGAGGCAACCTTGGTGCAAAATCAAAATATTCTGGCGGATAATAATCAGGCACTTCGTGAATTAACCGGGAAGTTAGAAACCAATCTTGCTGTGGTGAAGCCTGATTTTCCCTTTGTGCCGCCGGTGCCAAATAATATGCAAACATGGGTCGACAATGCATTGCAAAATAATCCCACTTTAATTTCGCAGCATCGCACCACCCAAGCGGCCTTGGCCAATGTGAATGTGAATGTGGGCAATCAGTTGCCGACGGTCTCTTTTGTGGCGAGCTATGGTCAAACTTTTTATCGTGATGATGTTTCGCCTTTTGTATCGCCTGGCCCATATGCAGATACTACAACCTTGGCATTGGACCTCAGCTGGACTTTATTTAATGGTGGGGAACTGATTTCAAGTTCATTGCAAGCGGCCAATCAATATGCGGCTTCACAAAATACCGAAATGAATCTGTATCGTCAAACGAAAAGCAATGTGACCAATGATTTTTTAAGCGTGGTGTCTGCGCAATCGCAAGTGAAGGCGAATCAGCAGGCGGTGCGTTCTGCTCAGGTCACTTTGGATAGCTATAATGAAAAATATAAAGTAGGAACAGCAACAATTGTGGATGTGTTAAATGCAACACAAACTTTATATCAAGATAAAAGTGCTTTAGCGGCAGCAGAGTACCAATATATAGATGCTTGGCTGCAATTGAAGTATGATGCAGGCACATTGAGTGAGCAGGATTTGCTTGCTTTGAATCAGTATTTACAAGTGACAGAATAAGAGGATGGATCAACATGGCTGATGCAGCACTGAAAGTTAAAATCATCAATGATATGAAAGACGCCATGCGTGCGCAGGAGAAGTTAAAGCTTCAAACGATCCGTCTGATTACTGCAGCGATCAAGCAGCGTGAAGTGGATGAGCGAATTGAGCTAACAGATCAGGACATTCTGGTCATTTTAGACAAGATGGTCAAGCAGCGCCGTGACTCCCTCAAGCAATATGAGGCAGCCAATCGGGAAGATTTAGCAGCCCAAGAGCGTTTTGAGATTGAGTTGATTCAAAATTATTTGCCCCAATCTTTGAGTGAAGCAGAGCTTGAGGTTTTAATTAAAGAGGCGATCAAAGCCACCGCTGCAGTCAATATGCAAGACATGAGCAAAGTCATGCAAATTTTAAAGCCGCAGGTACAAGGTCGTGCAGATATGGGTGCGGTCAGTCAAAAAATCAAGCACGCGCTGTCTTGAAAACTGCTAGACATCTGCCTTAGAAAAAGGTAAAATCTTCATCCTGTTTGCTGCCGACGTGGTGAAACTGGTAGACACGCCACCTTGAGGTGGTGGTGGGGCAACCCTTGAGAGTTCGAGTCTCTCCGTCGGTACCATTTATTAGTGTTATGCTGAAATTTTCATTAGGGCATTTGCGATTCGCGAATTGCAAATTTACGTTCCTACAATTTATGTTTTATTCCCCAATCAGCAGTGAAGTCCTTCACTTTGATCTGGAAACTTTATTTTAAAAAATTATGGAGAAATTAAAAATGGAAAACGTATTCGTGAAAAATGTAGTTGCTAAAAAAGTCGCTCAGCAATATGCGGCAATCTGTCGTGGAAGTGCGGCAATCTGTCGCGGTAGCTCTGCTGCAGTGTAAGGTAGACTTAGCTTAAAATAGATGGGGCCTTCGGGCTCCATTTTTAGGAGATTAGAATGAAAGCTTTCCCCACGATTGAAACCGTATTGGCTTATCAAAATACGAACTTGTATCAGCGATATCAAAAAGATTGCCCACATAATCAATTAAGCCCAGAGCAGGTTTTATCCGAGCTTATCAAGTATTTATGGTTAGGCCAAAAGCAAGAGGCAGATCGGCAGGCAAGGCCAGAAGATCAGTCCCTTGACTTCATTTGCGCCATGCATCCTGAGATGAAAGAAATCGATGATATGTGGCACACTTTTTTATTGTTTACGCGCGATTACGAAGGTTTTTGCAAAACCTATTTTGGCGTGTTTGTTCATCATATTCCCACAACGGAAGAGGCCGATTTACCGAAGGATTATGAGGCGGATTTAACGCGTTATTTATCTTACGCCTATGATCATTTAGGGGAGGAGACTTTGCGCT
>CAXNIG010000108.1:0-3920 GCA_964202445.1 Pseudomonadota bacterium | reverse complement strand
TCACCTCTGCTGCATTCATTTCAGGTTGTAAATCATAAGTCGCCACTTTGGGAGAAGGAACTAAAATGCGGTCTTCGTTTTTGAAGGCTTCTTCACGTCCACCATTAAAGAAAAAAGTCACATGGGCATATTTTTCAGTTTCGGCAATACGGAGTTGGGTTTTGCCTAGATTAGCCAAATATTCGCCCATGACATTGTCCAGGCTTTGGGGCGCGTAGGCGACTGAAACAGGCAGGCCTTTTTCATAATCCGTCAGAGTGACAAAATCAGCCAGGGCAATTTTAGGGCCACGATTAAAATGGGTAAATTCAGGGTCAACAAAAGCATGGGTGATCTCTCGCGCACGATCAGCACGGAAATTCATAAAAATCACGACATCTCCAGCGGTAATGGGTTTGGCACCTTTGATGAGGCTGGCTTTAACAAATTCGTCATTTTCGCCCCGTGCATAGGCTGCATCAAGCGCGGCCACTGCGGAGTCTGCGCTAAAGGCGGCTTGGTTTTGAGTCAGTAATTGATAGGCTGTCTCAACGCGATCCCAGCGATTATCCCGGTCCATTGCATAATAGCGGCCAATGATAGAGGCAATCTGGCCTATTTTTTTATCCTGTAAAAGCTGGGTAAAGCGTTGGAGGGAAGGTTTGGCACTTTGGGGTGGTGTATCACGACCATCCAAAAAAGCGTGCAACATCACCGATGGAACCTGTTGTTGTGCAAGAAGATCAATCAGGGCTGCTGTGTGGTCTTCTAAGCTATGGACGCCGCCTTGAGAGAGTAGGCCTAGGATATGCACGGTGGCTTGATTTTTTTTAGCCTGGGCAATGGCATGGAGTAAGGTTGGGTTTTTTTGAAATTGACCGGTAGCAATTTCGTGATCAACGCGGGTCAGCTCCTGATACACAACACGGCCTGCACCCAGATTAATGTGCCCCACTTCTGAATTACCCATTTGTCCATCGGGCAGTCCTACATCATGGCCTGAACCTGAGATTTTGGTGTGCGTATAATCGCGATATAGTTGATCCAGGCAGGGCGTATTTGCTGCGGCAATCGCATTATCTGGCGTCGCATCGCGGCAGCCAAAGCCATCCAAAATAATCAGGGCAAACGGTTTTTTAGTATGAGACATCAGTATCCTTTGTTGGTTTTTGCAAAAAACATATTGTAATGCTTTTTAAAAAAAAGAGTAATCATGCTATAATCGCCGCCAATGAGATTCTAAAATAAAAAGGAAAAGAGTATGCCAGAGCAAGGCTTAGTGTGTTATCGGACCTGTGGACTGGATAATCCGGCATCATTAGAAACCTATTTAAGCTTAGGCGGTTATTCCGTTTGGAAAAAGATTCTGGCAGAAAAAACCCCAGTTGAGCATATTATTGAAGAATTGAAAGCTTCGGGCCTGCGAGGGCGGGGTGGAGCAGGATTTCCCACGGGTTTAAAATGGAGTTTTGTGCCGCGGAATGCACCCGGTAATAAGTACGTCGTGTGTAATTCGGACGAAAGTGAGCCCGGAACCTGCAAGGATCGTGACATTCTGCGCTATAATCCACATCAGGTTATCGAGGGCATGGCGATTGCAGGGTATGTGATGAATGCGGTCAAGGCCTATAATTATATTCGAGGTGAATATTGGGAGCCCTTTTATGCGATGGAAAAAGCATTAAAAGAGGCGCGAGATGCGGGTTTGTTGGGTCAGAATATTTTGGGGTCAGGCATTGAATTTGACTTAGATAATGCCATCGGTGCAGGTGCGTATATTTGTGGTGAAGAAACTGCTTTATTGAACTCCTTGGAAGGAAAGAAAGGGCAGCCCCGTTTTAAACCGCCGTTCCCTGCGAATCATGGTTTATATGGACGGCCCACAAATGTTAATAATACGGAGACTTACGCTTCTGTGCCGGTTATTTTGCAAAAAGGCGGTAAATGGTTTGCAGATTTAGGGGTGGCCAATAGTGGTGGAGTCAAGTGTTTTTCGATCTCTGGGCATGTTGAGCGTCCGGGTAACTTTGAAATTCCGCTGGGCACGCCGTTTGCGAAGCTTTTAGACATGGCAGGGGGCGTATGGAAGGGGCGGAAGATTAAGGCGGTGATTCCGGGTGGAAGTTCCTCCAAAATTATTCCGGGTGAGCTCATGATGACGCTCAATATGGATTATGATTCGATTTCGAAAGAAGGCGCATCCATGTTGGGCTCAGGTGCGGTAGTGGTGATGGATGAAACCACCGATATGGTCAAAGCATTGTGGCGGATTGCCTATTTTTATATGGAAGAATCCTGTGGTCAGTGCACCCCCTGTCGTGAAGGAACGGGCTGGATGGAGCGAATGCTCAAGCGAATTTTAGACGGTCAAGGTGAGGTGGGTGATTTAGATAAACTGCTGGATGTGGCGGGTAAGATCGAAGGCTACACGATTTGTGCCTTAGGGGATGCTGCGGCCTGGCCTGTTCAAAGCTATGTTGCCAAATATCGGCCTGAGTTTGAGCATTACATCACGCACAAACGGGCCATGGATGGTTTGGTTTAGTTGCGATGTGGAGTCAGGATCGCTTGCATTATCGGGATTATTTTTATCAAGCCTGGGCGAAAGCGCAAGCGCGACAAGTCCTCACGCCTTTAGAGGCTGAAATTACAGAAATGATTGCAGAGCATCCCGAATATCAATTTATTTTTGCTGATCCCGATTTAAAGGAACGCGATTACTTTCCAGAATTAGGTGAGGCGAATCCTTTTCTGCATTTAAGTCTGCATTTAGGTTTGTGCGAACAGCTGGTCACCAATCGGCCTCAAGGCATTCGTGATATTTATCTCGCCATTTTGAAAAAATATCAGGACCCCCATCACGTCCAACATCTGATGATGGAGCGTATTGCAGAAATGATGCACCAAGCCAAGAATGGCATGCCTTTGGATGATGAGCAATATTTAAAAGAATTAAAAAGTGTGCTGGTTTAGGAGATTAAAATGAGAGGAGTGGAATCGCCGCAGGCTTTTGACATTACAATGCATGTGCAAATTATCAAAGAGCTATTTTTGCCAGAAAACACGACAGCAGGAGAAGAAGCGCATTTTTTAGCAATGGTTGAAGCGCTCTTAAAACGCCTCGTTCATGCAAATGGAGTGGATATATTGTGTAAGGTGCATCCTGATTTTGTCAGCCCCATCTTGCTCGAAATTTTAGCCATTCTGTTGAAAGAGCCCGAGTATTCTGAAGATATGCGTTTACTAGCAACGCAGGTTTTGTATCAATTATGTGAGTATCCGCAGTTTTGTGATCCTATTAGGGGCTTGTTTTTAGCAAATCCCGCAGCGCATCCTTTTACCTCGCTTTGGTTGGATATTAAATTAAACCTATCGGATCGGTGTGCAGTTAAGGCCAATATATTAACGTTATTAAATGACGTTGATTCATCATTTGTAAAAACGGGTGTGATCTTATTGCATCTCAGCCATGATCGAGAGGATGTTCAGGGTATTTTGGGCGAAATAGATCATCCGTTATCGAAGTACATTCAGGCTGTTGTGCAGTCGTTTGCTGAAAGTGTAGCGTTTTTTTGGGAAGATCCAGTGCGTAATATTTTGGGTTGTTTCATGCAAAAAATAAACCAGAAAAGTGTGGATGCGGTGATTTGGAAGAATCAAGAGTATGATTCAGACATTTTTGATCAGTTTTCTGCAGCAATGAGTGTTGCTGCGCCCGAAAAGGGCTGGGGTCGTTTAGAGGATGTGTTTTTGACAGAAGATTATGCGCAGCCTTTTTTTCAGTTGTTTAGATCAAAGGTTTTTTTGCATCAGTTGGTTTATCGGCAGCAGGTGCGCTTGCAAGAGAGGCATGGTGTGGTGGGGGCTTTTTCTGGGATGAAGTCCTCTGCTGGTGAGGCTGCTTTAGGTGCAGTTTTAGGTTGACTGTAATTTTTAGTCTG
>CAXNIG010000107.1:0-3955 GCA_964202445.1 Pseudomonadota bacterium | reverse complement strand
CTTCCCTTGCTAAATCTCGCTGCATAAGCTCTCTCAAACGCTTCACATCTGGATCATCTGCGGAGACATTTTTTCCATTTTTCTGATAAGTCACTGTCATCAGCCCTGAGTCATCTTGCGCAACCCCAGCAACGCGAATTTTCTGATCTGCAAATTCTTTATACGGTGGTTGGCAATTTGGATCATTAAGTTTGTCTTTAACTTTATTAAAATAATCAACAACAGGATCCTTTTTATTCATCAAATACAGCATGACTATAATTGCAAGTGCTCCATCGAAGCGTTGGGCGACTTTCTTAGCATGACTAGTTTTATAATCCTGACTCTGTCCAGTAACCTGCTCTTTTCCAGCGACAACATCTGCAGTACGCTCATTAAACTTCTCATTTTTTTGCTTCTGAGTTTGCATCGGCGAAGCAACATCCTCATTTAATTTTTTTTGAGCCGCGGCCATTTCCTCACTTTTTGCGACACCACCTTCTCTATACACTTGATTTAAGCTAGAAATATCATTTTCATTTCTGCTAGCCTGATTGCTCAAATGATTAAATACACTTAAAAATTTATCTTCACCCTCAGATAATTTGCTGTTTTTATTTTCTTTCTTCTTGCGAGCCAGCTCAGCTTCTAAATGACGCGCTTTCTCTGCCAATTCCTCCCAAGTCAAATCAGCACCTGCTGCTGAAGCACCACGTGCTGGAGGACGGCCTTGCGCTGCTTGAGGAGCAGCTGGAACTGCTGGAGCTGCTGCTGGAGCACTGCCTGCTGGAACACCACTTGAAGTGCTGCCTGCTCCAGGAAGGGCTGCTGTTGGAGTTACTGGAGTGCCACCTGTTCCACCACCACTATGCATGATAACCCTCCACTAATTTATCCAAACCATTTTCTTGAATTATTTTACCTATTTCATCTGGACTTAAATTAATATCCAATACTTTACTTAAAATATCACTCGCCACCTGCTGGTTTTCCGCACTGCTGGCATGACTATCTGGCAACATTGACTTCATTTCGTTGAACTGCTCAGCAGTCAGGCCTAAATCCTCCATAATCTGCTTGGCATCTAAGTCTGGCAATGCACCTACCTTTGCTTCTAGGCGACTGTCATTTGCTTGTTTTTCTTCCATGCTGGGCTCCCTAAATAAATAACGTCCTTGAATGCCCGAGCGCAACCGCACTGGCAAGAACTCTAAAAACTGTTGATACAAACTCACCATATCCGCCTCATGCTGGCTACTCTCTTGAATTGCTTTGACAATACTTACTGCATCATCATGATAAGAAAAAAAGGTATCCAAATAATAGGACACCACACCCAACACCAGTTTTTTAACGGGCTTGTGTAATTTTGTAAAATGACGCAGACGATCAGTGACAAACTCTGTTGCCAACTTTTCATCGTGAATACTGTTTACTTCCGCTAACATCTGCACCTATCCTTTTTTAACTCGCGATTTAAAACGCGCTTGTACTTCATCACGATACCAATCTTGAAACGTACAGCCCAACATTTTTCGCTTCATCTGATATAACCAAAAATGATAACGAAAGGCAAATGCTAAACAGAGCGTACCAAAAGCTAGACTTAAAAAAACTAATTTCCAGTTATGCGTAATCGCACTAGCCATGGTGTACAGTATAGCAAAAAAGAATAAAAAAATAAAGAAAAATACTATTTTTCTGAATGACTTTTGTATCTCAATGTAACGCTCAGTAGGCATGCTAAATGGCTCTGTGGGAGGGGCACGCTTCGTTAGATTGTAACGAACCGCATTTCTAACCATGCTGATATTGGCATCATACCCCTGCTTTAACTCATCGACGGCAACCACTCTGCCCACCTTTTTAACAACTGAACTGCCTGTTTTTTTAAACCATCCCATGACGACTCCTCCTACACATACAATGCAAATTTCTTAACCAGATCATCCACTCGCTTGGGCAGACAATCCGCATAACTGGTTTGGCGCTCAATTTCGCTAATCATGCTCATGGACTCTTCTTTAGCCAAGCTCTCACTTTTACCTATCAAAATATTTAAACGTTTGACCACTTCATATAGCTTCTCCTTGGTCAAAATAGAGGGCAGTAGCGTTGAAGTCTCGATATCAAAGAAGCGACTAGACAAACGATCCTCTACTTTAATGAACATAAAGATCGATGTATTGGTAGATTGATCGCCAAAGTCAATTTTTTCTTCTTCTTTTTTACCCTGGACAAACGCAGTCAGCGCTTTACTTAAGCGGACTGAATCTTTAGCAATCGACTCATTTTTCATCATATCAATCAGATTAACCAGGGCACCCTCTGGCTTTATCGCTGTAAAATCAGAAAACTTAATTTTAACTTCCGCCAGCGATTTAACTAAACTTACACTTTTATCCGAAGGCCCTTTTACTTTTAAAAATTGATTCAATTTAATTTTTGCAACTTTAGGCGGATTGGCATAAAACATGCGGGCACGCACAATATTAGATTTGAAAAAGATATGACCCTCTCCTTCACGCTGATCTTTTAAATCCAACAAGTCAATCCGATTGCGTTTATCCAGAGACGCCTCCATCGTGTCTTTATAGTGCAAAGCGCCACCCCCTCCCGAACGGGAGAAGTTTCGCGCCACCGAAATATAAGATTCACCGGCAGTTTTTTGGAAGAAATCCCAGGTTTCTAATGGATCTTCTAATTTCATACAAATCTTAATATTGGTATTCGCACAAATAGACGCTGCCTCTTCCTTGCCTCCTTTTTGAAACGCAGGTAAATCTTGCCCCGCAAAGACCACAGAAAAGCCTAAAGACCTCGCCTGCGCTGGCACTACAGCAAAACCTTTTACTGCATAATAACCATATTCATCTAGAATACATAAAAACGGCGTTTTGGAATTGGTTGGCTTGCGGTCAATCACATCGCGATAATCTCCTTCGACTTGGCTACCTAATCCACCTGCCAACATCGCTTTCAACGATGCAATAATCAACTTCCCTAAATTGGAAAGCTCATCAGGAGATTTTTCTAAAGCCGGCAATAACACAACCAGAATCCGTCGATTTAACACCACATCATTAAAATCCACTTCAGCCAAATTAGTCCGCACAATATGCGCATACACATCCGCTAAAGAACCGAAAATTTTAGTCAACTGCATGGTAATATAACCATGCTGCTCAAACACTTTACCACTTTGCTTGCCTTTTTCACTCTTCTGATAACCAGGCAAGGTCGCTAAATAGTTTTCCAGCGGGTCACGCACTTCAAAAGGCAAAGCCTCTGGCATAATGGTAATATTGTTATTTTGGTCAATCACTTTGCGGTCATACAGTAATTCCTCTACCGCATCTAAAGTAAAATAACGACGAATTAACCCGGCCTCCAACAATAGATAGCCCTTATCACGCATCCAAACCAGAGGCCGCATCAAAGCAGAAACGAAAGAAATTGCCCGACCTTTCCACATGTCTCCATCACCGCCCTGAGGCCCGCCCCCAGAATCCATCAAACTCACGACCAATTCCGTCAACATACTCGACGAACCCGCAGCAAACGGATTCATGGTATTGGATAAAACGACTGATTGCGGACCAATAATATCCGCAGCTCCTGTCATGAAGTTAATCAGTAATAAATCATCTTCACGACCCATTGAGCGAACCATAGAAAAGACCTTTGCAAAGAGTGAGTTATCGCCTTTACCATCCACATAAATAAAACCACTGCCTTGCGCCAAAGCATTAAAGGCAATCGATAACAGCGCCTCCGTTTTACCCGAACCAGTCGATCCAAAAATCAGCACATGCGTCCGCATATCGCTGTTACTAAACCACAGCTGCTCTTTCGTGATTTCATCATTGCCAAAATAATAAATTCCTGCTGCAGGACCTGGAGCTCTCGAACCAGGCAAGGGGTCATTACGATCCAACAAGCCCGAGTATGCCGGCATTTTATAAGGAAGATCTAC
>CAXNIG010000106.1:0-3983 GCA_964202445.1 Pseudomonadota bacterium | reverse complement strand
AGGCAACTCCCGCATCAACAATACTGTTAAAGCGCTCCCAATACCCCAACAGGATTCCTTTGGCAATAAACCTCCGTCGTGTACGGCAACTGTATCTAAATAGGTAATGACACATTCAATAAGAGACAGCAATAAAGTCCAGATAATGGCGCCTGCCAGATGATCCACGTGAAAAAAACCTGGGGCACTCAAAATAAGCATTGCCAACAAAAGAAAGAATAGCCCCTGATACAAGGACAGTTTTTTGGCAAAAACCATAATGGGCGCCTGCAAAAAAATGACCACCAATGCATTCAAAGCAATCGCAAAGCCATACCACTCTGGAAGATGGCCCGTCGATTTAATCAAGTACTGAGGCAGAATCGAAAAAATTCCAATCATTTTAATCCCGATAGCAATCCCTACCAGAGACCAGGCAACGCCGCGCCAACTAAAAAAAGCACGAATTGAAAACCCGTTTTGATGATGTGCGGGCACTTCAAGCTCGATTTTGCGAGTAATTAAACTGGCCACTGTCACAATAACCATCAATCCAAGTAAAACCGCCAAAAAATGTAATTGGGAAAAGGCAAATGCAGCAATCAATATTCCAGAAAGAAAACTGCCCACATTCAAAGAAATTTTGTTCCCCGCGGCACCTCCAGAGGTTTTGGCTGCATGAAATTTAAGAACATACCCGCCAACCGCCATTCCCATTGCAATAAGAATTGCCCCCAAAAGATCAATTGAATGCATCCATAGAAAAACCCCTGCACCCGCTAGTGCAAAACAAATGGCCGCAATATTGCGATGACCAAATATCAAGAAAAATGGCGCAAAAATAATGAAAAATCGATAACCCAATACCAAAATCGTGTTACTCAGCGTATCCACCCAAACATTCGCCTTCGCAATCAAGACAAATAAGACTAATGCGGATAAAAACCTTGAAAGATAAAGCAATCCTTGCATTTTACTAAATTTTACAAACATGCTCAAACCACTCCATTATTTTGTATAAGATTATTTTTAGCACAAAACTGAAAGCGTTGCAATCTATTTTTAACATATTTTTTAAACTGAACTTATTTTAGCTTGACATCCGATCAGAATAGATAGAAAATGCACACATGAATAAAATTCACCCCGAAAAGGATGCAACAATGATACAGACAAACGTTATTCTCGTAATTGGCTACAACAATACCAGAATCAATGATGTGAAAAAAATTCAGAAAAGAGCGCTGGAAAGCTTAAATGCACAAACGGTCCTCTGCAAAAAATCACCTACCGAAGAAGATCGCAATGCAGTTGACCATGTCATTGACGTAGATCTCAGTGCCACTGCGGAAAATGTTCGGCATGTTATCGAAGAGTGCACCCGTCTTGATTTTAAAATTATCGCCATCTTGCCGTTTTCTGATCCAGGCACTCAGCTAGGCGCTGCGTTAGCTGATGCGTTGCGATTGCCTGGCCATGACAAAAACAAAATTTTGGCTGCATTCGACAAGTCGCACTTTAGAAAACAAGAATCAGAAACGCAAAATGCACCTGAAAACTACCTCAAAGTAGGTTCTCAACGCATTCATTCCTACGATGAACTAGCGGCTCTCTTTCACAAAAATAAAAAAGTATTTTTAAAACCAGCCTGTGAAGGCAATAGCAGAGGTTGCATTGCCATCCACAATGAAAATGATTTAAAAACTGCATGGCCACAGCTTGAAAAATACCTCAGCGCGGGAGTGGTTGCCGAACAGCTCATCACAAATGCGGAGGAATATAGCTGGGATCATATTAATGGCCATTCATGGATTACCGAAAAAGAAACAACTCAAAATAGCTATCGTGCGGAGATACAACAAATCGTCCCCGCTTTTTTAACAGAAGAAAAAGCAAAAATGCTGAATGAAGCAGGCCATTTTATGGCTGAGCTTTGCGGCCATCACAATGCCGCCTGCCATAACGAAATATTCTTTTTAAAAGAAAGCAATCAGGTCGCCGCTGTAGAGCCCAATCTCCGCCCGGCAGGAATGCGCATCTGGGATTTAGCTGCCCTTGCATTTCAAAATTTTAACCCCTGGGAAGAATGGCTTAAATGGGCTACACATCAAAAATCCGAAATCACTCAGCTCACGCGAGAATACTATTCCGGCATTCGCATGATTGGAGCAAAACAGGATGGGGTGTTGAAGCACTTACCAGAACCACAAGCCTATCCGCCATTAAGCTCTGAAACATCAATCATAGAAATAGTATGGACCAAAAAAGTGAATGATAGGGTCTCCGCTACTCAAAAAGACAATGCTGACTTTATAGGCTATGTGATTGCCAGATCAAAAGATTATGCGGCACTCAAAAGAGACCTAAAGGAACTGACTGTTCAACTGGCTGACCAAGTTGAAATTATAAAAGCCTAAAAATAAGACACGATGATGACGGCAATAAAGTACACTACGAGCCCAAAAAAGAAACTCGGCAACATCTTTTTGCTTTTAGCCACCCAAATAAAAATAAAGCCTAGCAATAATATCTTCAACGCATCTAAAAAACTGAATTGATGCAGCAGCGCCCCGAGCTCTTTTTCATGAAAAGCCGTATTGTAAATAATCACACCCAACATAGCCTGAGCACTATAACTTAAAAATCGATAAAAAGAGCCCTGCTGATTATGAAGCAAGGCATTATTCTTAACAAAAAAAGGCAATAAGCGGAATAAAAATGCCGTCGCAGCTGAAAATATTATGAGCCCCCAAATCACAATGCACTCCGATGTTTTTTCCATTGATTTTCAAATAAAACAGTGGCCCCACCAATCACAAAAGGGGTGATCAACAAATTATAATTATGGAACACGTACACTAAAATCGGCGTGAGCAAAAAACCAACCCAATAGCTGATGACATAGAGGTGATCAGGCCAGTGCTTCGCCGCCAAAGCTGTAAATTGTAAGGGCAGGACGATATCCATCATGGCATATAAAATGGGGGATTTCAGTTGAGCACTGATCACAAATCCAATAATGGTACAGAAAATCGAAATACAATAAATCGGCGTACCCAGACCTAAAAAATAAAGAAAAGCATTTTGTCTATTTTTTCTAAAACGAACGATACACCCTGTAAAAATAGAAGGCACAATTAAAATCAAGGCAGGGATAATTTTAAGAATACGTATCCCTTTCATATAAGGAACCAAGGTTCCAGACATCAATAAAAACCGTGCATTTAAAGCCAAAATCACAGGAACCAACACCCAGACATTATTCGCACTCTGAATTAAAAGAAACTGCAGGGGCGTCGAAAAAATAATCAGTGTCGTGGCCAAAGTTTGCAGAAATGAGAAAGATTGCGTAAACCCTAAAATGCCAATAGACAAGTACAGGAATATAAATCCGACTCCAAATCCAATAGAATCTCGCACACCTTCTTTAAAGTCTGCAGACATTCACGCCTCTTCTCAATTTTCCTCCAATTCAATTAATGAAATACATAGTCTTCTTTCCGCGGACCTTTGCTACGAAATAAAAGTCTTGGAGTGTTAGAAAAATTAGAATTATACCCATATTCTTTCGCTAAATCCTTATCAATATTCATTTGCCCACGCGCATGAAGCACCTTGTGGTTAGCTACAATCAGAAATGTTCCAGTTTCAGGAATAGACAGCTCACTGGGCGAAGTCTGAATATTAGCCTTCATCCTATCCAAAAGAGGCTGGTCTTTTTGATCTACCGCTTGCATTCTTTCTCCAGTTAAATTATCCACCCTAAAATCAAGGAAAAATCTAAAGCCATATTTTTCCGAATATTCCAGAATATTCCTCTCCCGCTCTTTGAGAATACTCACATTCTTTCCTGATTTAAATTTAGCCTTCAAGTCAAGCAGTCTCAATAATTCTGCATCGTTAAAGTCACGCAAAATATCGCGCGGAAAGAAACAAGATGTAGGCGTTTTAGTTGCATCACGACACACCGTCAAAGACAGATAGTCAATGTTCAAACTCTCATA
>CAXNIG010000105.1:0-3990 GCA_964202445.1 Pseudomonadota bacterium | reverse complement strand
CAATTGTGTGAGCAAAGAAGTCTCAGGCTTTGCATTATTCACTAAATACGAATACTCGTAACCACTCCATATCATACTATCGATGTTCCTCTCGCTATCATCATAAAATCTGATCTGTTCGGGTGAAACCTCCACTCCGCGAGCTAAGTACCCTTCGATGTACCTTTCCATTTTAGAGGGCTTGTCAAATTCTCCAGGCACGTCAGGCTCATAATGAGTGATATATTTGTCAATACCAATCTTTTTAAATTCTTTTCGCAAGCTAACATAGGTGTCTAAATTTGAAGCTATAACAATTTCACAGCCAAGACTTTTTAATTTTTTAAAAACAGGCTCTAAATCCTGATGTTGTATGCGAATCTTTTTAGTGTTTTCATCACGAATCTCATCACGAATCGTTCCCTCGACATCCAGAACAACCAGCTTATTTAATGTCATTTTTTTGCAGCCTCTGTTTTTCCCCACATCAACAGCCTAGCAAAAGCCTCTAGAAAAATCCAGCGATGCCTAGATCGACTCCAAAAATAACCTCGTGGCTTTACTCCAAAGGATACTAGCTTCGTGAGGAACCTGCTTGGGATAACCGCTCACATTCGTCACAATTACACCATTTCCTAAAACATGCGTTTCATCATGATGACTACCCTCTACATTTCCCCCTTCTGATAACGCCATATCAACAATCACTGCCCCTGCTTTCATTTGATCAAGCGTAGCAGCAGGAATGAGTATAGGTGCACGTTGATTTGCAACACGCGCACTGGTGATCACAATATCTGCCATTGCAACGGCATTTTTTACTTTCTGTTGTGTTTCAGCAAGTGACGCTTGTTTATCCAACAACACCGCTCCACACCCCAATGCTTCGACCTCTTGACACTGCGCTGAGGTGGTCACACAAACCGTGCAGAGCATCCCCTGCTGCAATGCCTCTTCCAGTGCAGCGTGACCGATCACGCCAAAACCAATCAAAATTGCGGTTTTAGCAGGATACGCGATGTGATTTAGCGCATCTTGCACAGCGAGCTTGCCTGCAATTTTACTCATTGCCGAGAGCAGATTCATGGGATCATTTGCAGCTAATGATAATTGATCCAGACTATGAATGATTAAATGCTTCTGCCGGTACTCTTCAATATGCGGTGAAGCCTGTTCAAAAGGATCCAGTGCACCAATCATTATGACGCCCTCAGGAATAGCTGCATTTTCCAGAATCTCTCGCTCCCGGTTAGGACGTTTTGCCCGGACAATACAATCAATGCCTTGAAACAAACCCTGGAATTCAGTCATGGCTTCTGCTTTTAAAGCGCGAATTTGGGCGCCTTTTTTCTGATACAGGGCATCAGCAAACCCTGCCTCATTACCCGCAGTCGATTCGACAAAAACAACATGCCCCTTTCCAACCAAAATGCCCACATCTTCAGGCGTTAAGGCAACACGCCGCTCGCCTGCACGCGTTTCTTTTACCAGCAAAATATTCAATCAGGCCTCCCTGCTTAAAACCACAGCGTAGGCTAATTTTACCGGAATGTTAAGCCCCCATCTACAAAAAGCGTATTGCCCGTACTGTAAGTATTGGACATTAAATACAAGGCTGTTTGCGCGATTTCTTTTGGCATTGCAGGGCGTTTAATGACTTGTGATTGCGTCACCGTATCAAATAAAGTCTGGCGTTGCGAAGCATCGAATCCCAAAGTGGCAAAAAGCTCCGTATCGACAATTCCAGGAGTAATCGTATTGACTCGTATGGGAGCCAACTCTACTGCCAAAGCACGCCCCAAGCCCTCTACCGCACTATTGATGGATGCAGCCACACTGGCTCCTGGCGTTTTGGGTAATTGACTATAGGCACCGGAATAAAAAGTGATAGAGCCTTGCGGACTTAAATAGGGCAATGCCGCTTGTGCTGCTTGATATGGCCCCCAAAATTTACTTTCAAACATCGCCTTTGCATCCTCCATGGGGAGTGAGGCAAATTCTCCAAAACTAATTTCACTTGCGGTGATTTGAAGATGGTCAAACGAACCGATTTGAGCAAAGAATGCTTTGAGCTGAGTCAGATCACGCGTATCCACACTAAAGGTTTCAACTTGGTGGTTTAAGCGCGCTTTTGCTTCAGCCAATTTCTCTTGACTCCGACTTGCAATCACGACTTTTGCACCTGCGTCCAAAGCAGCCTCGGCAATGGCAAAACCAATTCCTGAGCTTCCGCCGATGATCACAATTTTTTTATTTTGAAGAGACATGTTTAACTCCTGGTTTTACTATTTTGAAAGACTTCTTTAGCTAAGATCATGGCATTACAAGCAGTGGGGAATCCCACATAAAGGGCTAGTTGCTCAATCATGGCAATAATTTCGGCTTCTGTTGCCCCCGCATTTAATGCTGCCTCTAAATGCGCTTTGAGTTGAGGACTTGCAGGTTGCGCAATAAGACTGGCAATAATCGTCAATTCTCGGGTTTTAAGATCCAATGCGGGATTGGATAAGACTTCTCCAAAGCCCCATTCAATCGTCCACTTCAGCATATTCGGTGAAATATCTCCAAATGCCTTAACGATTTCTTCACCCGTATGCCCGCCGTGCAACTGATTCAGCAACTTTAGGCCTTTGTCATATTGTGTACTCATCATTTTCTCCTATTGCATTCTTGTTGAATTGAAGCTATTTTATAAGATAAACAAGAACAAAAATATCCGTAAAAACTCCGGAGTCCCTGTGATTATTGATCCGAACAAACATATCTTCTTAAATTCGCACCAGGCAATTGACCAGATCATTCAGCCTTTAAAGGATTTTTTTGGCATCACGAGCTTTATTTATCAAAAGAACTTTAACGATGGCTCAGAAATCCGACTCTCCAACCAACCGGCCTGGATGCAATTTTTTTACGAACATGAGCTTTACAAACAAAGTCTGTTTGAGCGCCCTCCTTCTGAATTTATTAAATCCCGCCTGGTGTGGGCTGGTCTGACCGTTCACAATCCCATTTTAGATCAGGCACGTGAGTTTAATATCGATCATGGCATCACATTTATCGAACCCTGCGAAGACGGCTGTGAATTCTTTTTTATTGGCACAGAAGTCAACCATCCTGAAGTCCAAGCCAAATACCTCGCCCAGCTTGATTTGATCGAACGTTTTTTGGATTACTTTCGCGAAAAAGCAAAACCCTTAATTGAAGAAGCCTGCAAGCAAAAAATCGTGATTCCTGACAAGTTTGTGGAGGCTCCCAAATGGTTTTGTTTAGCAGAAACCAAGCGCGACGACTTTCTACAACGTCTCAACCCCATTGAATTTACAGCGAGAGAATTAGACTGCATGCGCTTATTGACCAAAGGCTACTCCATGAAAATGATTGCGCAAGAACTGGAGATTTCCCCCCGTACAGTGGAGACTTATCTTGAACACATCAAAGCCAAAACAGCCACGCATTCCAAAGGTGAGCTGGTTAAATTTTTATTGAAAATGCCGTTGTAACTTTTTTCTGATCCGGGTTTTTTACGGATTTTTAAAAGATATTTCCTCGCGTACAATAGGCTCACTCAATCATTAAAGGAAAAAGACATGCAATATCGTCAATTAGGGCATTCAGCCCTGCAAATTTCTTCCATCGGATTAGGTTGTATGGGCATGTCGGAATTCTATGGCCCCACTCAAGACTCCGAATCAGTCAAAGTTTTGCAAGAGGCTGTCAATTTAGGCGTCAATTTCTTTGATACTGCTGATATGTATGGGGATGGTCATAACGAACGTCTGATTGGCAAAGCCTTAAAGGCTCACCGAGAACAGGTGGTGATTGCAAGCAAATTTGCGATTCGTCGAGATCCCGCTAATCCACAAGCAAGAATTATTTGTGGTCGACCTGAATATGTGCGCAAGGCCTGTGAAGCCAGCTTGAAGCGCCTGGGCCTGGAGTATATTGACCTTTACTATCAACATCGCGTTGACCCTACTGTTCCGATTGAAGAGACCATCGGCGCCATGGCAG
>CAXNIG010000104.1:0-4013 GCA_964202445.1 Pseudomonadota bacterium | reverse complement strand
CATTTTCTGAGGTTTTATGATATTCTAATGCTTCTAGCCTATTTTAGGAAGTGAAAATGAAAAACGCCTATTTGGTTGCAGTGCAGCGCTCCCCTGTGTGTAAGGCGGGGCGGGGTGCTTTTGCGCATGTGCGACCTGATCGGTTGCTGGCGGATTTATTGGCCAAAATGGTGGCGCACTATCCATCGATTCAAGATCAGATTGATGATGTGGTGATTGGCTGTGCGATGCAAGAGGGTCCTCAGGGTGTGAATGTGGCGCGCATTTCAGCTTTATTAGCTGGTTTGCCCCAACGTACGCCTGGGGTGACGGTGAATCGTTTGTGTAGCTCTGGCTTGCAAAGTATTGCTTATGCTGCAGAGCGTATTCAACTTGGCCTATCTGATATCGTGTTGGCAGGCGGGGTGGAAAGCATGAGTATGATTCCGTTTATACCGGAGCGATTTTCTTTTAATCCAGATTTATTTGATGGGCAACATCAGGATGATCTGGGGATTGCGTATGGCATGGGCTTAACAGCTGAGGTCGTTGCTAAAAAATATCAGATTAGTCGAGAGAATCAAGATCGCTTTGCCTTAGAAAGCCATCAGCGTGCTTTGCAGGCGATGCAAGCAGGTTGGTTTAAAGCAGAAATTACGCCGATTGAAGTCACTCAGCGTCAAGCGGATTTAGTGACCCAAACCGTGCTAGAATCAAAGCGAGTTGTAGATCAAGATGAGGGGCCACGTGCGGAAACAAGCCTTGAGGCTTTGGCGAAGTTGCCGGCTGTATTTGCCAAAGACGGTACAGTGACCGCGGGGAATAGCTCTCAGATTTCAGATGGTGCGGGAGTGGCGCTGATCGTCAGTGAAAAAATGCTTAAGGCTTTAAATTTGACGCCAATTGCACGATTTTGTGGTTTTGCTGTAGAGGGTGTGGATCCTGCTGAAATGGGCATTGGGCCGATTAAGGCTATCCCCAAAGTATTAAAACAGTTGGGCCTGCAGCAAGCTGATCTGGATTGGATTGAATTGAACGAAGCCTTTGCAGCGCAAAGCGTGGCAGTGATTCGTGCACTTGATCTTGATTCCGCAAAAGTGAATCCTAACGGTGGCGCCATTGCGCTGGGGCATCCACTGGGGGCAACGGGAACATTACGTACGGCCACATTAGTGCATGGTTTGCAGCGCATAAAAGGGCGATACGGCATGGTCAGCATGTGTATTGGTGTGGGCATGGGTGCTGCGGCTATATTTGAGGGGATGCGATGAAAGTAAATGGCTTGTGCGGATTATTATTAATGACTTGTGGGTTGTATGCAGCGCCAGCGCCCACGCCCACGCCTACCTATCAATCGGTTACCGCGGTGTATTCGAAGGGGGCCAATGTGGGCAAGCCCGTGACCATTCCTGCGGTGACGCATTATGGTGAGGCCCCTTTTTATCGCGGCATTAATTTGTCTGGAATGGAGTCTAATGGCACATTTGAGAATGCTTTGAATGAGCGCCCGGACATTCCAGATGCACGGTATTTTGCCATGCAAGGGATGAACTTTATTCGTTTGCCGGTGCGGGCAGAATTTATGGTGCCGGATCCCAGCGATCCAGCCAATTTAGTCAACTCAGTTTACATGGGCGCTGTGTTTGATACGGTGCAAAAATATTTACAAAGTGGTTTGACTGTGGATTTGGAGTTGCATGATCATTTGCGTTTTTGCCCCAATGACAAGGGTGTAGGTCTTGTGGGCGACCCTGCTTCGCCGATTGTAAATCATTGTCTAATTTTGACAGCCAGTCAGTTAGCGCATCTGTGGACTTTGATTTTAAAAGCACAGCTGATTATCCCGGGTATTTCTGGTGTGCAGAGTTTTGCAAATCTGGCACAGCAATATCCGACCCAGTTGATGTTCGGCATCATGAATGCGCCTTTTGATGATTCACCTGCGCAACCGCTTTCTACTGCAGATGTCTTTGCAGCTGAAGTGGCTGCGGCCAAAGCTATTCGAGTCAGTGCGCCTAAAAATGTGCTGATTTTTAGTGGAAATGATTGGAGCACGTTGCGGACTTGGATGTCACTTGAGTCTGGTAATTCACAAACTTTTACTTTGAATGCGTTTAAAGCGCAAGGTTTGAGCCCTGCTAATATTGCCATTGGGGTGAATCAATTTTTTGATTGGAGTTACAATGGGCAGAATCAAATTTGTAATCATTATGATACTTATCTGGCTTTTGAAGAAGACATGGGTGTTTTAGATGGGGCAGGTAAAGATATTTTTGGTGCTTGGATGGCGCAAAATCAAATGCCGGTTTTTTTAAATGCATTTGGCGGAGCGGCGACATTAAGTGATGGTTCCCCCAATCTCGACTGCCGTCAGGATATTGCCTGGATGTTGCAATATGTAGATACGCATGCTTACGATAATAAAAATCCTCAGCAAGGTGGCTTTGTAGGTTGGGCATTGTGGCATGCAAATCGGCATAATCGTGGCGAGGTTTCGTTTGATTTCTTGCAAGCAGCTGATCCTGAAGTATATGGCTCGACGGGAATTTTGCCAGGAACGGCTAATGCTTTGATGTCAGACTTAATTGCTAAATATCTTGTCGCCCCGCAGTAAGTCAGTCGTATTAAAATCCGAAAACGCTTGCAAAACTGGTGTATTTTGTTAAAATTCAAGGCTATAGATTTAAAAGTTTTAGAATTAAGGGAAATATGCCAGTTGTGGTTTTGCCGGATGGAAGTGAACGCGTTCTGCCAGAAGGTGCCAGTGCTTTGAGTTTGGCTGAGGCGATCAGTACTAGTTTGGCAAAAGTGGCGCTGGCTGTGGAAGTGAATGGTCAGCTTTGTGATCTGTCTCATTTGCTGCGTGATCATGACAAAGTGCGTTTAATTACTTTAAAAGATCCTGAAGCTTTAGAAATTATTCGTCACTCAACCGCACATTTATTGGCTCAGGCGGTTAAGCAATTGTATCCAAAAGTTCAGGTTACGATTGGCCCTGTGATTGAGCATGGGTTTTTTTATGATTTTGCGAATGATACGCCATTTTCAGATGATGATTTGGCAAAGATCGAAAAACGAATGAAAGAGTTGGCCAGTCAAAAAATTGGCCTGAGTCGTCAGCTGATGGGGCGAGATCAAGCGGTGGCCTATTTTGAAAATCTGGGTGAAAAATATAAAGCGGAGATTATTCGGGATATTCCCGCTGCAGAAGCCCTGTCTCTGTATACGCAAGGTGATTTTACGGATTTGTGTCGGGGGCCGCATGTGCCGCATACCGGCTTTTTAAAGTCGTTTAAATTGATGAGTGTGGCCGGGGCATATTGGCGCGGTGATTCTAAAAATGCGATGTTGCAGCGCATTTATGGGACAGCCTGGCGTAATGATGAAGAATTAAAACAGCATCTGTTTATGTTGGAAGAAGCTGAAAAACGGGATCATCGTAAAATTGGCAAAGCGCTGAATTTATTTCATATGCAGGAAGAAGCGCCGGGGATGATTTTTTGGCATGAAAAAGGCTGGGCGATTTGGCAGGTGATTGAGCAATATATTCGGGGTAAGCAAAAAGCCCAGGGATATCAAGAGGTGCGCACGCCGCAAGTGGTAGATCTCTCATTGTGGGAGCGTTCTGGCCATGCGGATAAATATCTTGAAAATATGTTTTTGACCCATTCTGAAAAGCGGGACTATGCCCTAAAACCTATGAACTGTCCCTGTCATGTGCAAATTTTTAATCAAGGCATCAAGAGCTATCGTGATTTACCGCTGCGGTTTGCTGAGTTTGGTTGCTGTCATCGTAATGAATCGTCAGGCTCGCTGCATGGTCTGTTCCGTGTGCGGAGTATGGTGCAGGATGATGGGCATATCTTTTGTACGGAAGACCAAATTGAGTCCGAAGTGGGCTTGTTTATGAAAAACTTTTTTGCGGTGTATGCTGATTTTGGCTTTAGCAATATCCAAATTAAAATAGCCACCCGTCCTGAGCAGCGCATTGGCAGTGATGAGGTTTGGGATAAGGCAGAAAAAGCTGTAGCCGA
>CAXNIG010000103.1:0-4032 GCA_964202445.1 Pseudomonadota bacterium | reverse complement strand
CGTTTGATGGGTAATATAGTGAAAGAATGCCCGGTTAAGTTGGCGTGCCTCATCTTCGCATTCACCCAAGTGTACATGGATGCCGGCTGCGCGCAATGCAGCAATGCCTTTGCCTTGCATCAGGGGGTTGGGGTCTAAAACAGCGACATAGACTTCGCGAATGCCCGCCTTGATTAAAGCATCTGTGCAAGGTGGGGTGAGCCCAGTATGGCAGCAGGGTTCTAGGGTAATATAAACGGTTGCGCCTTGTGCTGATACATCGGCTTGCTCTAAGGCGTAAATCTCAGCGTGAGGCTCTCCTCTTTTTTGATGGTAGCCCTGGCCTATTATTTGATGATTTTTCACAATAACGCAGCCAACCATTGGATTGGGATGTACACTGTAACGCCCCAAGTAGGCGAGCTCAAGTGCTTTTTTCATGAATAATGTGTGCATTATTGTGGCCGTTTAGGAAAGAATAGGCTAAGTAGAGTGCTCCCCAGTAAAATACAAAACACACTCAATAGCGTCATGACTGAAGAGACGTGATAAAAGGGTGCGATTAAGAGTTTTACGCCAATTAAAATCAAAATCAGCGCCAGTCCATAATGGAGATAGGTGAAGCGCTCCAGCATGCCAGCTAGTACGAAATATAAAGCGCGAAGGCCCAAGATGGCAAATAAGTTCGAGCTAAATACAATAAAGGGGTCTTGCGTAATTGCGAACACGGCCGGAATGCTATCTGTTGCAAAAGCAAGATCAGAAAATTCAATCAGCACTAAAACTAAAAAAAGGGGGGTGGCATACAGTAAGCCCTTTTCAATCACAAAAAAACGCTCACCTCGCAGTCCATCGGTGATACGCAGTATTTTTTTGCATAAGCGAATGATGAGACTGTTTTGAATCGATTGATGTTCATTTTTACTGAAAGCCATTTTGATTCCAGTTAAAAGTAAGAATGCGCCGAAAATATAAAGGATCCAGGAGAATTCATTAACCAGTGTGGCGCCCAAAGCAATCATGATGCCGCGCAAAATAAGCGCACCAAAAATGCCATAACTAAAGACGCGCTTTTGCAGGTTTTTAGGAATTTGGAAGGCGGTGAAGATCATTAAGAAAATAAATAAATTATCCACGGAGAGTGATTTTTCAAGCAGATAGCCTGTCAAAAAATTAATTGCAGTGTCGTCAGCAATAGCGCTACCATGGGTGTAGTTGAGATAAATCCATAGTCCCAGATTAAATAACAGGGCCAATAAAATCCATAACAGGCTTAGGCTCAGTGCGCGCTTGATGCTCATGGGTCGGGTTTTATTGCCACTCAAGACAAATAAATCCAAGCTCAGCATGGCAATCACGAGCAAGCTAAAACTAATCCACAGTGGTGCGTGGGCAACAGAATGCATGCGTTTTCCTTTTATAAACCAGAATCCTAGCATACCATAAAAAAAATTCGTACCAAAGTGCTTGACTTGGGGGGCAAAGATCGTTAAGATAGGCAACTTCTTCGGGGCTATAGCTCAGTTGGTAGAGCGCTTGCATGGCATGCAAGAGGTGAGCGGTTCGATCCCGCTTAGCTCCACCAAAGAAGAATGTGTTAGTTACGTCCCTATCGTCTAGAGGCCTAGGACATTGCCCTTTCACGGCAGTAACAGGGGTTCGAATCCCCTTAGGGACGCCATGCTTGGACTTCTCCAAGCATCGCAATCATCGCACTCTATCAATTATCTTTTGGAAGAATGCGCAGGAATGGCCATCGTTTTTGGGCAAGCTCCCGAAAAAGGGTGTGTTGAACTTTATCCTGGAAACTTGGCAGATTGTCTGGATTATTTGACTGGACAGGTTCTTCCTGAGATCTTGAGAGGCCTCTCCATTAGACAAAGTGCTATTATTGACTTTGAAGAGTATCGACCAGATCAGAATCCTATGTTGTTTTAATCTGAAGGGTTGATGCCAGGCACCATCACGCGGACGAGAACTTCATCTGGACCGATTTCAGGGATCGGCATTTTTTCAATGTGTAAAACCGCATCTGCTGAGCCACATTCTTCATGCTAAACTGCTTGCATATTGTGCTCCATTAAAATGAACATATGGGAGGATTCCCTATAGTCGCATACTCGTCGAGTACTTACAATCTGTTATATCAATAAACAGAGGGGGAGGATAATGCTCAATGAATGGCAAGAAAAAGCAAGAGTTGAATGTTTATTAACAGCAGACGAAGTGGAGCATGCATGGTTCGGCAAAGCGCATTATCAGGCAGCAAAAACAGGGATTGCTTATGCCGAGTATCAGGGCTTAACAGAAGATCAGGCCGGATATCTTGTCTATCCGTTTAATCTAAGGCGCATTCAAGTGGACGGCTTGGAGCCTGAACAATTACGCGCTGTGTATATGTATAAATTTTGGATCTCCAATGCGGATCAAGTCCGTGGATTATCTGGGGATGCATTATATGCTGCAGTTCAGTCAGCCTGCGATCATAGTCTCGTGCCATTACCAGAGCATGCAGCGGTATTTCATGGAAGGCTGGAGACGTTGCGGGATTTTTCTGATATACTGGCTAATACAAAATAAGCTTTTTCGGCGTGGAGAACAAAACATGCAGAATCTGATATTAGACAGCCTCAATATCGCAGTTTGGGCAAAAGATAAAAATTTCCGGTATCTTTATTGCAATGAGACTTATGCCTCTGCGGCAGGTTTGGATTCTCCCCAGCAAATCAGGGGTAAAAGCGATGATGAGATGCCTTGGCGACAATTGGCTGAGCATTTTCGTGCAGGGGATCAGGCAGTTTTAAACGGGCAGATTTGTCTGAATGTGCCAGAGCTTGAAATCATGGTAGATCGCGTAGCTGATATTTTGGTGAATGAAACTCAGCTTCTGGATCAACGCGGAGAATGTATTGGAGTGGTGGGCTCATTTGTTGAAATAACCGGCCGTAAGTTAACACCAAAAACGGGTCATTTGGATCCTATTTCCGGTCGTTATAATTTGGGGCCTGATTTTGGTCATGCCTATCTCACGCCCACTGAGGCGAAGGTGCTGAAAAAAGTCCTGCTTGGGCATTCTGCGAGACAAATTGGTGAAGCGATGTTTCGTTCGCCTAAAACCATTGATAGTCATATCGAAAATCTCAAAATTAAACTGAACGCGAACAGCAAAGGGGAATTGATTGCCATTGCCATTGAAAAGGGGCTGACGCATGTTTAGTTTATTCTCATACGGGACGCTCCGTTATGAAAAAGTACAGTTGGAAACTTTTGGGCGTTTGCTTCAAGGTCAGCCAGATGGCCTGATGGGTTATCGTCTTTCCAATGTGGAAATTACCGATCCAAAAGTGTTGGCAATGAGTGGTGAGGCGATTCATCCTATGCTGATATGGACAGGTGAGCCGCATGATCAGGTTGAGGGCATGGTGTTTCAAGTCACAGAGGCTGAGTTACAGCAGGCCGATGCCTATGAGGTGGCTGATTATCAGCGTGTTGAGGCAGTGCTGCAATCAGGAGGCAAGACTTGGGTTTATATTAGTGCGGTGCGTTCTGAGTAGCTTTATTCTGTTTCACTAAAGCATCTGCAGCGCCCATCAGCAATAATGGCAGTCTTTGGGTTCTCAATATAGGTTTTGACAAAATCAGTGACATAATCGGCCTGGCAATGCAGGTCAAAGTCAGTAATGTCGGCATATTCTTGCATGAGGACGATGGTATACTTTGATTTTCCAGGCGATCCTGGATGTGCGATTTGTCGCGTTGCCCGGGCACTGATGCAGCCTTTTTCTTGCTGGGTCTGAGTCATTAATTTCTTGAGGCGCTGCCACAATTCCTGCTCATGACCGGGTTTGGCTAACCATTCTGATACAACAAAAACAGGATTTGACATTTTGATTCCTTAGTATTGGGTAGTTATGAGAGGCCATTTTGCAAGATCACTGCCACGTGTAGGTAGGGGTCGATTCCACTCTGATGGCGTTTCTGAAAATTGCAACACCGGCCCCATATGCTGCAAACGACCATAAGGAGTCAATGATTCACACAGCAGCTCTGGAA
>CAXNIG010000102.1:0-4040 GCA_964202445.1 Pseudomonadota bacterium | reverse complement strand
AAAGCAACTTCGTCGCCTTTTTTGAGCGCTTTGGTCACGCTGGTAATAACAGCATCTAATGCGCGAGCTGCAGCAGCTTTTGTCATTTCCGCTTCTTTTGCAATTGCATCGATCAATTCTGATTTATTCACGAGAATACCTCTCTAGTTTGTTAAGGTTATAAGCCCGATTTCAAGTCGGTATTCACTTTATACCAATAGTAAAAGCGTCGTGTCAAGCGTTATCCTCAAAAAATTTCATGTTTTTTTTTGCAAGACAATTGAGCAAAACCGCCATTTCCAGACAAAAATACCTTTCTTAACACAATTTAATTATAATTTAACAAGCAATCAACTAGAAACTTGTATTTTGATATCTTTTAAGCCCACCCAAGTTTTTTTCTGACGCAAGGCTTCGATGAGACTATTTTTTTCGTATTGCATGCGCATCCGCATCGATGCATTTTTTACCGATAAGGTCAAAACACCACCTCGATATAATACAAAGTGCAGCTCATTTTTCCATTCTTCAGTCATATCTTGAGCAAATTGTGCTGCTAAAGTTTGATGCACATTGTAGGCTTCAAAAATTTTAGCAAGGCCACTATGTGCATGCGTCATAATTCCGGTGAGATGATCTTTAGCAGAAATTTTCATCTATCTTGACCCTTGCATAATGGGCATACGCCAGTCACGCCCAAATGCACGCTGACTCAGTTTTGGTCCCAGCGGACTTTGTCTGCGCTTATATTCATTATGCTGAATTAATGCAATCACCCGCTGCACCTCTGGGGCATTCCCCAAACAAGCGGCAATCTCTGCAGCAGATTGATTTTTTTCTTGATACAAATGAATCAGACGATCTAACCAGGCATAATCTGGCAAAGCGTCTTGATCGGTTTGATGATCACGAAGCTCTGCCGAAGGAGCACGAGTCAATACCCGCTCTGGAATAACTGGGCTCAGACTATTACGATACTGCGCCAAAGCATACACTTCTGTTTTATACACATCCTTCAACAAGGCAAATCCTCCTGCCATATCGCCGTACAGAGTGCCATAACCCACGGCCAACTCACTTTTATTGGTTGTAGTGACCACCATTTTTCCTGATTTATTTGACAGTGCCATTAAAATCATGCCGCGTAAGCGTGCTTGAATATTTTCTTCTGTCACATCCTGCCCTGGCTTATTAAAATGCGGCGAGACTTCCACCAAAAAATCATCAAATAATGACTCTATAGAGATCACTTTCAACGAAAGGTTCAATGCTACAGCTTCTGCCTTGGCATCCTCCAAGCTCATTGCTGCCGTATACTGTGAGGGCATTAAAATTGGCATAACCTGTTCAGGGCCGAGCGCATCGACCGCTATGGCTAAAGTCAAGGCAGAATCAATCCCTCCTGACAAACCCAATAACACTCCAGGAAACCCATGATGCTCCACATAACCCTTCAAAGCAAAACACAAGGCCTCATAGAGTATTGCAGAATGCTCGCCTTGAAAACGCAGCCCTAGCCAGCGCACAGAGCCATCTGGCTCACATACAAACGAACCTCCATCATAAATAAGCTCATCTTGAACCCCTCGATGATTGACGTAATAAAAGGGAATATTCAAAATCGAGACCGCATAATAAGCTTTAGCCAAACGCTCTGTTTCTTTGCCCATAGAAAATGGCGAAGCATTAATACAGATCAGCTGATCACAGCCCTGCCCCTGCAATTGTAAAATAGGCGCATCATGCCAGCAATCTTCGCAGATCAACAAACCAAAACGCTGGCCTTTCCACTCTATTACACCTGAATGGGTGCCTGCCGTAAAATAGCGTTGCTCATCAAAAACACCAAAGTTCGGCAACATCTGCTTCACATATTCATACACGATACGTCCTTCGGCAAAGGCCAAAATCGTATTATAAATTTTATCTTCCCGATAAACTGGAGCACCGACTAACACTAAACGCTCCGGAGGAAGTTCCGTGGCAAGACGTACCATTGCTGCTTCAATTTGCAAACGAAAATCCGCTTGAAACAAAAGATCTTCTGGGGGATAGCCACACAAAGCCAACTCAGGAAAAACCAGAACGTCTGCCTGCGATTGGAACGCTTCATCCAAAATTTTCTGCGTATTATGCGTCACCGCTCCAACAGGGAAATATCCCTGACAGAGTGCGATTTGACATGAAGTATTCATGTTGATTCTCTATGCTTACTTCTGAATGGCAGGCAAAAGCGCTAAATCCCATACTTGACTAATCCATTTCACTGGATGAATTTCAAGATTATCTTTAATATTCTCAGGAATTTCTTTCAAGTCTGGCGCATTTTGCTCGGGAATCAAAACCACTTTAATTCCACCTCGATGTGCTGCCAACAGCTTTTCCTTCAAGCCTCCAATCGGCAGAACCTCTCCTCGCAGAGTAATCTCACCTGTCATGGCAATATCTTTACGCACAGCACGTTTTGTCAAAGCAGACATCAAAGCCGTACACATCGCAATCCCCGCACTGGGGCCATCTTTAGGGGTCGCACCTTCAGGCACATGAATATGAATATCGCGTTTCTCATAAAAATTAGCTGGGACCTCAAACAGCGCGGCATTATTCCGCACCACCGTCATCGCAGCTTGAATAGACTCCTGCATGACCTCGCCCAATTTACCTGTACTCAAGGTTTTTCCTTTACCCGGCATGACTGCAACTTCAATTTTTAAAAGCTCGCCACCCACCTGCGTCCAGGCTAGCCCAGTGACCTGACCTACTTGATCTTCAACATCGGCCAGACCAAAATGATAACGTCGCACACCCAAGAAGTCCTCTAGATTTTTTGTGGTGAACACAACTTTTTTAGCGGCTCCTTTCGCCAGCAAAATTTGCTTGACGGCCTTACGACACAGCTTAGCAATTTCACGCTCCAGATTCCGCACACCAGCTTCACGCGTATAGTAGCGAATCATTTCCAACACAATCTCTTTAGAAATTTTAACTTCACTTGCACTCAAACCCGCTGCTTTAATATGTTTTGGCAGTAAATATTTTAAGGCAATATTCAGCTTTTCATCTTCCGTGTATCCAGAAATATGAATCACTTCCATCCGATCCAACAAAGCATCGGGGATATCCATCGAATTAGCGGTCGCAATAAACAGAATATTAGAGAGATCATAATCCACTTCTAGATAATGATCACTAAAAGCTTTGTTTTGCTCAGGATCTAAAACCTCCAACAAAGCAGAAGCAGGGTCTCCGCGCATATCCATCGCCATTTTATCGATTTCATCAAGCAGCAATAAGGGATTATTCACCTTCGCTTTGGTAATTTTTTGGATAATTCGCCCAGGCATGGAGCCAATATAGGTCCGACGATGTCCGCGAATTTCAGCTTCATCCCGCACGCCCCCTAAAGCAATACGAGCAAACTCACGCCCGGTCGCCCGCGCAATGGATGCACCCAAAGAAGTTTTACCGACTCCTGGAGGCCCAACCAGGCACAAAATAGGCCCTTTCAATTTTCGACTACGTTGCTGTACAGCTAAATACTCTAGAACACGCTCTTTCACTTTTTCTAGACCAAAATGATCTTCATTTAAAATTTTCTCGGCACTGGCCAAATTATAGCGAATTTTTGTCGCAGCGTTCCACGGAAGATTAAGCAAGCACTCGATATAATTACGGGTCACGGTCGCCTCAGCAGACATCGGCCCCATCGCCTTTAACTTCCGTAGCTCAGACATCGCTTTGTCATGTGCTTCTTTGGGCATTTTAGCCTCATTGATTTTGTGTTCCAACATATCAATGGTATTCACGTTTTGATCGCCTAGCTCACCCAATTCTTTTTGAATCGCTTTCATTTGTTCATGCAAAAAGTATTCGCGCTGGTTTTTTTCCATTTGCTTCTTGACCCGCGTACGAATACGCTTCTCAATTTGCATGATATCAATTTCCTGCTCCATAAATTCAAGCAGTAATTCAATACGCTTTTCGATACGGTTTTCTTCTAAAATATGCTGCCGCTCATCTAGCTTCATGACCATATGCGCCGCAACGGTATCTACCAACCG
>CAXNIG010000101.1:0-4044 GCA_964202445.1 Pseudomonadota bacterium | reverse complement strand
AACACGACTAATTTTTCGTAATGCGCTAAGGCTTTAGGATCGGCTTTTGCTGTTTTTTCCGCATAAGCAAGATGCGCTGACTCTGCAATTTTTTGTGCCACTCCGGCTGCATCCAAACGCGTATCTTCATCTAACCAATTTTGAATCGGCAGCGTTACATTAAAATCACTGATCAACAAAGCCGACAAGCCTTGAATATCCCATTGCTCGGGCATTGAACCCAATGGGATAAAGCGTTCCGTCACCCCTTCCATGACATCATGGCGCAAATTCGTCACCACATCCGTTAAACCCTCTGCCTGTAACAGCTCAGCACGTTGCTGATAGATCACCTTGCGCTGATCATTGACTACATTATCATATTGCAGCAATTGCTTACGAATATCAAAATTATGATTTTCTACTTTTTTCTGCGCATTCGCAATGGCACGGGTCACCAGCCGACTTTGCAAAGCTTCGCCCTGGCCCATACCTAAACGGCGCATCATTCCCGCCAGGCGATCGCCTGAAAAAATACGAATCAAGTGATCTTCTAAAGACAAATAGAATTGGCTAGAGCCTGGATCGCCCTGACGCCCAGACCGCCCCCGCAATTGATTATCGATTCGTCGTGATTCATGACGCTCGGAACCAATAATGCGAATGCCTCCCGCTGCTTTAACCTGATTGTGACGCGCTTGCCAGTCGGCTCGCAATGCTTCAATTTGTTCCTCTGTCGGATTGTCTAACAGGGCAAGCTCGGCCTGGAAGTTTCCGCCTAACACAATATCCGTGCCGCGACCCGCCATATTGGTCGCAATGGTCACTGCCGCAGGGCAGCCTGCCTCCGTCACAATAGAAGCTTCACGAGCGTGCTGTTTTGCATTAAGCAATTCATGCGCGATGTTTTCTTTGTGCAACAGTTCGGACAACTGCTCTGATGTTTCAATCGATGCGGTACCCACTAAAACAGGCTGGCCACGCTCTTTGCAATCTTTAATATCTTGGACGATTGCGGCAAATTTTTCTGCAGCAGTCAGATACACCATATCGGCCTGGTCCTTACGCACCATGGGTTTATGCGTGGGAATGACCACTACCTCTAGATTATAAATTTGTTGCAATTCATACGCCTCTGTATCCGCCGTACCGGTCATGCCGCTCAAATGGGTATAAATTCTGAAATAATTTTGGAAAGTAATCGAGGCTAAAGTTTGATTTTCAGCTTGAATCGCCACCCCTTCTTTCGCTTCAACTGCTTGATGCAAGCCATCTGACCAACGCCGCCCAACCATTGCCCGACCGGTATGCGGATCAACAATCACAATTTCATTATCTTTAACAATATAATCCACATCTTTATGATAGAGTGTATGCGCACGCAATACCGCATTAAAATAATGCATCAAGCTCAGATTTTTTGGGCTATACAAGCTTTCGCCTGCTTCAATAATATTTGCTTCAGCCAGGAGATTTTCAAGATGCTCATGCCCGCCTTCCGTCAACACCGCCTGACGAGATTTTTCATCTAAAGTATAATGCCCTAAATCCCCCTCTGTCTCAGATTTTTTGAGCTGACCAATCAATTTTGTTAATTCTAAATAATGGGCAGAACTATCTTCCATCACACCCGAAATAATCAAAGGCGTCCGCGCCTCATCAATTAAGATCGAATCCACTTCATCTACCACCGCAAAAAAGAGCTTCCGCTGCACACGCTCAGCAACATTCGTTACCATATTGTCACGCAGATAATCAAAGCCAAACTCGTTATTAGTGCCATAGGTAATATCACAGGCATACGCAGCACGCCGAGTCACATTATCCAATCCTGGAACAATAATCCCTGTCGTCAAACCCAAAAACGCATAAATTTGCCCCATTTGCTCTGCATCGCGCTTCACTAAATAATCATTAATTGTCACCAAATGAACATTTTCGCCAGACAGTGCATTTAAATACAGCGGCAACGCAGCCACTAGCGTTTTACCTTCACCTGTTTTCATTTCGGCAATTTTGCCTTGATGCAAGACCATTCCACCGATTAACTGGACATCAAAATGACGCATGCCTAAAACCCGACGACTGGCCTCACGCACCACTGCAAACGCTTCGACTAAAAGACTATCCAATGTAGCCCCCGCCTGCACGCGCGCTTTAAACTCAAGTGTTTTAGCAGCCAATGCTTCATCAGACAAAGCACGCAGCCCGACCTCCAGCACATTAATCGCATGCACCTTACGCTGCAGATCCTTTAAAACTCGATCATTACGACTGCCAAATAATTTGCCCACTATGTGTTGAATCATCTTTTACTTTACACTTCAATCTAACTGAAAAAAGCATTATAACCTAAGTCAAGGCCTGACAGGAAGGCGTTATTTAAAAACAGGCATGGATCGATAATGCCCTAGATGAAATTTTTTGAATAATGGTTTAAAATGCAGGCTCTCGTTTTAAAATATGTATCTATGAAATCTTTAAGTGTGGTGATTCTAGCCGGGGGCGCGGGCACGCGGATGGCCTCGCAGCAGCCCAAAGTATTGCATCAACTCGGGGGCAAAACTTTGCTGGATCATGTGATTGATGCGGTTTTGCCTTTAGACCCTCAGCAATTATTTGTCATTTATGGCCATATGGGCGAGGTGGTACTCCAAGCTATGCGCCATCGCAATACTCAAGTCACTTGGGTCGAGCAAAAGCAGCGCCTCGGTACGGGCCATGCGATGCAACAAGTTTTACCCCTGCTTAATCCTGACAATAATACTTTGATCTTATGCGGCGACGTACCTTTGATCGGCACTAAAACTTTACAACACTTAATTGAAGGCACGCAAAAAAATCAACTGGGCTTAATCACAGCACAGATCCCTAATCCAACTGGTCTAGGCCGGATTATTCGCGACACTTACAACCATGTTCAAGGTATTGTTGAAGAAAAAGATGCCAGCGAAGTGCAAAAACAAATTACTGAAATCAATACTGGCATTTACTGCATCCCCACAGGCTTATTGCAAAAATGGCTCCCCAAACTCACGAATAACAATAATCAGAAAGAATACTATCTCACCGATGTAGTGCGCCTGGCTAACGAAGAGCATACACCGATTACCGTCTCCAGTCCTGAAAAAACGGAAGAAATTTTTGGCACCAATACACGCATTGAATTAGCGGCTTTGGAGCGCATTTATCAAAAATGGCAATGCGAAAAACTCATGCTCCAAGGCGTGACTTTAATGGATCCACAGCGTGTAGATATTCGTGGCGAAGTGACCCCAGCTCGGGATGTCATCATCGATGTGAATGTTATTTTAAAAGGCAAAGTAATTCTGGCAGAAAACTGCATCATTGGCCCGCACTGTATTTTAGAAAATGTCAGCCTTAAACCGGGCACAGTTATTCATGCACACTCGATCATTCAAAATGCCACGATCGGTGCCAACTGTGTTATTGGGCCTTTTGCACGCATTCGCCCCGAGACTACATTAGCCGACGGCGTCCATATCGGCAATTTTGTTGAACTTAAAAATGCCAGCTTGGATGAAGGCTCCAAGGCGAATCATCTGAGCTATTTAGGCGATGTATCGATTGGCAAAAAAGTCAATATCGGCGCAGGGGTCATTACTTGTAACTATGATGGTGTCAATAAACATCGCACGATCATTGAAGATCATGCTTTTATTGGGTCAGATGTGCAACTAATTGCACCGGTGACAGTCGGCGCAGGTGCGACCATTGGCGCCGGCACCACTTTAAGCAGCAATGCGCCAGCTCATCAATTAACGGTTGGACGCATAAAACAACAAACGATTTCTGGCTGGAAGCGAAAGGAGTAAAATAGATGTGTGGAATTGTAGGGGCGATTGCGGAGCGAAATATTGTACCTGTTTTAGTAGAGGGGTTACGCCGCCTAGAATACCGCGGTTATGATTCAGCTGGTTTAGCTGTCATCAACACAGAGCATGAGTTTAAACGCGTACGCACCCTAGGCAAAGTGCAGGAACTTGCCGATAAACTACAAACACACCCACTCAGCGGCAAAATTGGCATTGCGCACACGCGCTG
>CAXNIG010000100.1:0-4053 GCA_964202445.1 Pseudomonadota bacterium | reverse complement strand
AATTCGCACCGAGCTTCAAGGCAATATTGTCACGGATAACACTTTCGTTGATAGCACCTGGCTGGGCGTGAAAAGCGCGGGCAATGATTTCAGTAATGGCTTTTTTCGAGGAGCGCATTTCACATATAGTCAGACGGCTGATAATAATTGGCAGAAAGTCGATTTACGGCACGTCATCACCAAGCCACAGAGGAGTGATTAACATGGCAGATATTATTGAGTTCAAGGGCAAGAAACATGGGCTCGTCGGCTTAGAAGAAGGCGAGATTCTTAGTGAAAAAACCGCGGGTCTGTATGAGGTCTTAATGGATGATGGCCCGATTTTGATGAAGAAATGTGATTCCTGTTTGCTGAAGCCGGAGGCGGGCGATGAGGTGATTGTGGTGGTAACGAAAAAATCGGTGGCCATATTATCTATTTTGAAAGCGCATGGTTTAGATGAAAAAGCCCGAACTCTGGATTTGGGGCATTACGCTATTTTAAAGGCTGACAATTTGGTTTTTGAATCTGCGAATTATTACCTGGCCACAGACTATGCCACAGAAAGCATTAAATATGCCAAAATGATAACATCGGATGTATTCAATCAAGAGGCCGCAAGAATAAATATTCAGACGGATCAGTTTGCAGTAAATTGAGAGGGGGAAAAATGACAGATATTTGGAATGCCAAAACTTATGCAAAATTTTTAGACTTGCGTACCAAACCCGCCTGCGATTTATTGTTCGCCATCCCTCCGTCTTTCAAGCCACAGCTGGTTTATGACTTAGGTTGTGGCCCTGGCAATAGCACGATTTTGTTGAAAGACCCTTGGCCTCAAGCAAAGATAGTCGGCCTAGACTCTTCTCGCGATATGCTGGAGGAGGCGAAAAAAGATTATCCTGAATTGGAGTTCCTACAGGCCGATCTATCTGACTTTAGCCCAACACAAAAACTGGATTGCATTTTTACAAATGCTGCTCTGCAATGGGTTGGTGGTCATGAGATTTTGATTCCAAAACTGCTCAGTTTTTTAAAACCTGGCGGCATTTTGGCGATTCAGATTCCCAATAATTTCCATTGCCCTTCGCATCAAGTCACGGTGCGTCTGCTTGAGACAAATCCTAAGTGGCGGCCTCTATTGCAAAGCCTGCGTTATGGGCGGTTGGATGCACCGTTTTATAGTGCTTCCGCTTACTACGATATTTTGTCGGAAGCTAAAGCCACGCCTATCCAAATTTGGGAAACAGAATATATGCAGGAAGTAGGCAGTCATCAAGGTATTTTCAATTGGGTACAGGGAACAGGTTTGCGGCCTATTCTCACTAAGATGGATCAAGCCGATCAGCTGGAATTTGAGAAAGCCTATGTTGATGCGGTTTCCAAAGAATACCCGTTGCAAAAAAATGGCAAGGTGCTGTTACCGTTTAGACGTTTATTTATGGTGGCAGGAGTCGCGTAATGAATTGGACTTTCAAGCTAATCAGCCATGATGCCACACGCGCAATTCGTCAGGCCGTACTATGGCCCGAAAAAACATTGGAGCAGGTCACTGTCCCTGGAGATGAATCAGCCTTGCATATCGGTGTGTTTGTCAATGAACAGCACGTGGGTGTAGTCTCACTCTTTTTTTTTAATGCAGAGGGTGCTCAGTTTCGCAAATTGGCCCTATTGCCAAAGTTTCAAAAATCAGGTGCAGGCACGGCATTATTGGCTGCATGTACGCTTATTGCATCCCAGAGAGGCGCAAAAAAGCTTTGGTGCAATGCGCGCCAAGATGCATTAGGTTTTTATACGAAACTTGGCTTTAAAATTGATCCAGAAGTGTTTGCCGTATCAGGTCTCCTTTATCAAAAAGCATTCTTGCGTTTCCCGTATCCCAAAATTTTGGTTAAGGATGTTTTTATTGCAGGAGTCAAAGCGCTTGGAGACAGCAGAAGTTTATTATAGGAGGAATTTAAGATGCAAAAACTAACAGGCCGCTGTCTATGCGGAACAGTCAGCTACGAAATCACGGGCGGCTTAGGCCCAATTTACAATTGCCATTGTTCCAAGTGCCGACGCTGGCATGGCTCAGCATATCGTACCCGCGCCGCGGTGGAGACCAAAAATTTTAAGTGGACAAGCGGCGAAGAACATGTCAAAGAGTATCTCCGTGAAGGTGAGTCCACCTCAAAAAACTTCTGCGATATTTGCGGCGCAAGCCTGATCAGTCGCATTGTGAATGATCCTGAATACATTGGCCTGCCGATTGGCGGCTTGGAGCAAGACCCTGGCAATCGACCTGTGGCGCATATTTTTGTGGGGTCAAAGGCGCTTTGGTATGAAATTACGGACAATTTGCCACAGTATCAGGAGTGGCCTCCTGGTGGGCGTGGAGTGGTCCGTCAGAGTGCATCTGATAATGGGTGAAGTGAAAACATTCCTCTATCTCGCATTTCCATTGATTCTAGCATTCCTGGCGCAGAAAGGGATGCAGTTGATCGATACCATTATGATGGGTTGGATTGGCCCTCAGGCATTGGCGGCAGGGGCGTTGGGGACTTCAGTGTTTTTTCTCATCCTGGTTTTTTGCCGGGGGACATTTAGCGCAGTGGGTGTGGCAATTACTCATGCGCATGGCGCTGAGCAGCATCACGAGGTAGAGGGACAAATCAAACAGAGTCTGTATCTGGCGGTTTTGCTCTCTGTGCCTGCGATGTTGCTGCTGTGGATGGCGCCGCATTTGCTGACTTTGTTTAAACAAGATCCAGTCGTGGTGGCGAATACACAGTTGCTATTGCATGCGATGGTCTGGGGCTTGCCAGGTTTTTTGTTTTTCTTTGTGATGCGTGAAGTTGCCTCCGCTTTTTCTTTAGGGCGCATGATGATGTTGGTTAATCTGCTCTGTTTGCCGCTGACTTTTGGTCTGAATTATCTTTTGATGTATGGTAAGTATGGGCTGCCTGCTTTAGGTATTGCGGGAATTGGGTATGCGGGTGCAATCGTGATGTGGGTGCTGTTTTTCTGCACGCTGATTTATGCGCGGAGGCATCCTGTTTTGAAAGCGGTTTTGCCACTAAACCTTTCTCGTCCAGATTTCGTGAAAATGAAAGCGTTCTTTTGCCTGGGTGCTCCAGCTGGCGGGTTGACGGTGTTGGATAACAGTTTATTTTTTATGTCGGCTATTATGATTGGCTATTTTGGCGTGGTGCCGCTGGCTGCTTATCAAATCGCGATTCAATGTGGTTCCATTGCTTATAATATTCCTCTGGCTGTCTCGATTGTAACCTCTCTGCAAGTATCATATGCCGTCGGTTCTGGCAATCAGCAAAAGGCAAAAAGTGCAGCTTATCTTGGTTTGAAAATGGGGCTTGGAGTTTCGATACTGATTGCCCTAATCTTCCTCTTTGCGCCTGGTCTTTTGGTACGTGCTTTTATTAGCCCCGATATGGCAGATTATGCCGCAATCCGTGCACTGACAATTTCTTTCCTCATCATGACGGCTCTGTTTGTGACGGCGGATGCTTTGCAAACCATTGCCAATGGGATTTTGCGGGGCTTCAAAGATACCTTGATTCCCATGCTTCTCAGCGTGCCCTGTTATTGGGTTTTAGGAATTGGCGGCGCCTATTATTTTGCCTTTCATACTCACTTGGCAGCCGAAGGAATTTGGTATGGTTTGACTTTGGGGATTTCAAGTTTAGCTGTGATTTTAATGCTGCGTTTATGGGGGCGGTTAAAGGTAAAAAGTTCTGATCCAGCAGTTTGAAATTGAATGATTGGCCTTGTTGTATTATGCCATATTCAGGGCGCCCTCATGAATCATTAGGCGCTGAAAAAGATTTTGTAAAATAACCCCTATATTTTTTCAAAATTAAAGAGCAGATTTGCTCTTTTTTTTGTTGACATTAATTACGACGTGGTATAATATTACAAGCACGTCGTAATGTTTGGCCAAAACAGGGAGAAGGTGAAATGGCGCATCCAGATTGGGTTTTAAAACACAAAGTTCCAAATAGCGAAGTGAGGAACATCCGTGGCAGATATTATCTGTACGGAAGAACCTCAGAGTGGTGCCCTGAAAAGAAACGT
>CAXNIG010000099.1:0-4063 GCA_964202445.1 Pseudomonadota bacterium | reverse complement strand
ACCGTTAAGCGTTTATTTCGAGCTAAAAAAGCTGGGTTTGTTGGCACACTGGATCCTTTCGCAACGGGCATGCTGCCGATTTGTTTTGGCAAAGCCACTAAGCAATCTGAAGCTTTGCATCAACACCCCAAAATTTACCTCGCAACTTTACAGCTGGGCACCTCAACAAACACCGGCGATACCGAGGGTGAAATCACGCAGGAGTGCGCCATTCCCGATTTAGATCTCACACAAATTAAAGCTATCCTGCCTGAGTTTACGGGGCAAATTCAACAAATCCCCCCCATGTTTTCCGCCTTAAAAAAAGAGGGGCAACCCTTATACAAGCTTGCTCGACAAGGCATTGAAGTAGTGCGCGAGCCCAGAGAAGTCACCGTTTATCAGCTAGAAGCTTTAGACTATGCACAGGGTATTTTACGCTTTAGAGTACACTCTTCAAAAGGATTATATGTCCGCGTTTTAGCCGAAGATATCGCCAAAAAACTAGGCACAGTCGGCCATCTAATTGGGCTGTATCGCCAGGAATGCGCTGGCTTTGCAGAAACTGATTTAATCACACTCGAAACCTTGCAAAATCAAACAGGAGATCTGAATTTATTTTTGCAGCTTTTAGACCAAAGCTAGCAAATTTTATACAAATAGGCTATAATCATCTTATCAGTAAAAATCAAGAAGGCAATGCATGAGCAGAGCAAATCGAGCAATATCATTCCTAAAGTTATTACCAGAACCTCTACTTGCTGAAGTCATTGACTTTGCCGAATTTTTACGCCTTAAAAAAAACCCAAAACAAACAACTCCACAGCGCAGCTTTAACAACTACGTGGGGAAATTAGCTGGCTCACCACATTTCAATGAAGATCCCGTTAAACTGCAGAGAGAATGGCGTGACGAACAGCCTTAAGTATTTGCTAGATACGAATGTTATTTTGGGCGTTTTAAAACAAAATCCAGAGGCTTTACGCTTGATCGACCTGCAACACACTCCTTTACATGCATGCGCATATAGCTTTATTACCCGAATTGAACTCTTCAGTTTTCCTGAGATTAATGCAGCAGAAACTAAAATCATTCAAGATTTTTTAAATGAATTTACCTATCTCGGAATGACTCCAAATGTAGAGGATCATACCATTGAAATACGCAAACAATATCGCCTTAAATTACCTGATGCAATGATTTCTGCAACTGCTAGAGCTTATGGCCTTGAATTATTATCACTGGATCAGACACTCATCCGCAAACACTAATTTGATTGGCAGTATTAAGATTGCCAACACTCACTCAAATATTGTAAGATGAATCTCATCGTGATTGGCCTACAGAGACTATGACTTATACTGCTTCCTCGATCGAAGTTTTAACTGGGCTGGACCCTGTAAAACGTCGCCCTGGCATGTATACCGATACCACACGCCCCAATCACTTGATTCAAGAAGTGGTCGACAATAGCGTTGATGAAGCCTTAGCTGGGCATGCCAAACATATTACTGTGACGCTATATGAAGATTTATCCGCCTCCGTTGAGGATGATGGACGGGGTATGCCTGTAGATATTCATCCAGAAGAAGGTGTTTCTGGCGTTGAACTCATTATGACGCGACTCCATGCCGGAGGCAAATTTAATCATGATTCCTATGAAGTGTCTGGCGGATTGCATGGCGTTGGCGTTTCTGTCGTCAATGCATTGTCCGCCAAAGTAGAAGTCCGAATTAAACGCGATGGCCAAGTGTATGCAATTGATTTTAGTCATGGTGACAAAACCTCCGAACTGACCACCATCGGCAAAGTAACGAAGAAAGAAACAGGCACTGCGCTGCACTTTTGGCCTGCAGCAAGTTACTTTGATTCGCCTAAAATCTCAGTCCCTCGCTTAAAACAAGTGCTCCGCGCCAAGGCTGTTTTATTGCCTGGCCTGTCTGTCCGCCTCATTGATCTGATCAACAATACTGACGAAACCTGGTGCTTTGAAGAAGGGCTCGCTGATTATTTACGCCAGACTTTAGCGGGTTCAGTCATTTTGCCAGAAGACCCTTTTGTGGGTCACTTTAAACATCAAGGTGAAAGTGTTGACTGGGCTTTGGCCTGGGTCACAGAAAAAGCCAGCGCTGAAATCCCAGCCGAAAGCTATGTTAATTTAATTCCTACTGCTCAGGGCGGCACGCATGTTAATGGCCTACGCTCTGGAATTTTAGAGGCAATGCGCCAGTTTTGCGAATTACGCAACCTCCTGCCACGTGGCGTTAAATTGTCGCCAGAGGATGTGTTTGCTGATTGTGCTTTTATTTTATCGGTCAAATTACGTGATCCTCAATTTGCGGGCCAAACCAAAGAACGCCTCTCCTCTCGCGAATGCGCTGCCCTGGTCATGAATGCAGTACAAGATGCACTGAGCCTCTGGCTGAACCAGCATGTTGATATTGGCGAATTACTGGCAGAGCTCTCCATCAATAATGCCCAAAAACGCTTAAAAGCAGACAAAAAAATCACCCGCAAAAAGATCATGAATGGCCCCGCTCTACCGGGAAAACTCGCCGATTGCAGCTGTCAAAGCCCAGAACACTCCGAGCTCTTTTTAGTTGAAGGAGACTCTGCAGGCGGCTCCGCCAAACAAGCGCGCGATAAAGAATTTCAAGCTGTTATGCCTTTGCGGGGCAAAATTTTAAATACCTGGGAAGTAGATGCAAATGAAGTCCTAGCCTCCCAAGAAGTGCACGATATCGCAGTTGCAATTGGTGTAGATCCTGACTCTAATGATTTATCCGGCCTTCGCTATCACAAAATTTGCATTCTTGCGGATGCAGATTCAGATGGCGCACACATTGCCACCCTGCTCTGTGCTTTATTTTTAAAACATTTTCAGCCCTTGGTATCGCAGGGTCGAATTTTTATCGCCATGCCTCCTCTGTATCGTATCGATGCGGGCAAGGAAGTTCATTATGCTTTGGACAATCACGAGCGTGATACCATTTTAGCCAAGCTCAAAGCAGCCAAGTCGAATCAAAAAATTAATGTACTCCGCTTTAAAGGCTTGGGTGAAATGAACCCCCTCCAATTGCGTGAAACCACGATGGCGCGGGATACTCGCCGTTTAGTTTGCTTAAGCCTCAATACTCCGGATGTCAGCATTCAGGTGATGGATATGCTGTTGTCCAAAGGCCGTGCGGCTGATCGCCGTGCCTGGCTTGAAACTGAAGGCGATTTAGCACTCACCACCGAATAAGTTAAACATTACAAAAGGATTACACAGAATGTTCACAGGCATTGTTGAGGAAATCGGCATTATCAAAACTATCGTTGCCGTCTTACTGGGCAAGCGTTTTTTTATTGAAGCCCATACCGTCTTAATGGATTTGAATCTGGGCGATAGCATTGCCGTAAATGGTACTTGTCTAACCGTGACGGAATTTAACCCTCAAGGCTTTTGGGTCGAAGCGGTTGCTGAAACCCTCCGCCTCACTAATTTGGGCTACTTACAAGAAGGTTCAAAAGTCAATCTAGAGCGCTCGATGACTTTGCAAAAACGTCTAGGCGGTCACTTGCTCCAAGGTCACGTAGATGGTGTAGGCACGATTTCAGCCATCACCCCAGAAGGGACTGCGATCCTCATCACAGTAGAGTTCCCTGCCGCCTTACGCAAATACATGATTAAAAAAGGCTATATTGGTTTTGATGGCATGAGCCTCACTCTGATTGATGTATACCCCACACAGTTTACATTAATGCTCATCCCTCACACCCAAGAAGTCACGATTGCTCAAGGCTATCAAGTAGGCCAAACGATTAATTTAGAAGTGGATATGCTAGCTAAATATATTGAAAATTTTGTGACGCCGTCCTAATCAAAACAAAGCAGTTGATATCAATGATTTTTTTATATATAATAAAAAAATATTTTATTTGTTATGCTCGCCAAATATGTTTGCATTTTTTACTGAAGCATTACCAGACATAGCTAATCCAGTACGCGACATGTTCTACCATCTATTGCCTGTTACCGCAGCCTGTGCGTATACTCTTAGGGCAGCACCTCGCCTGGCAACCCTTGCCACAAGCTGCCTAT
>CAXNIG010000098.1:0-4074 GCA_964202445.1 Pseudomonadota bacterium | reverse complement strand
ATTATTCTGGCTATTGGGCGCGATCTGTTTTTTTATCCCCTTTGCTTTAATTATTGCAGAACTATCCAACCTTTATCCTGAAGCCGGCGGCATGTACGCTTGGATTAAACACGGACTTGGCAAAGAGGCTGCCTTTATCAGCGCCTGGTGTTATTGGGTGGTTAATTTCTTTTATTATCCTGCAATCCTGACGTTCTTTGCCTCAAACTTTGCCTATGCCTTATTTCGCCCTGAGCTCGCCAATAATGAACTCTTCGTTACCCTCATTGTAATCGGCACTTTTTGGGCCTTGACCCTGGCATTACTGGGCGGCTTAAGCGTCAGCAAATGGCTCACTGAAACAGGCGGCATCCTTGGCAGCCTGATCCCCTTGATTTTATTGATTGTGCTAGGCGGCGTAGCATTGATTCATTTCCATCACAGCATGACCCCCTTTAACAGCAGCACTTTATTACCCTCGCAAGGCATCATGAGCAATCTCTCATCTTTAAGTATTTTAATGTTTGCCATGGCAGGCCTTGAGGTTGTGCCCACTTTTGCTGCATCCGTCAAGTCCCCACAACGCAACTTACCTAAAGGTTTGATGATTAGCGCTGGACTCATTATTATCTGCTACATCCTGGGCACCATCGCGATGAACATTATCGCCACTCCCTCGGAAATTCAAAAAACTACCGGCCTGATCAGCACTTTTTCTCTCATAGACGCACGCTTACACATGACCTGGCTGACAGAGGTCATCGCCAGCCTGCTGAGTTTTGCTGAGATTGCGACGCTTTCCATCTGGATTATCGCCCCTGCAATTATGTTTTTTCAGTGCACCGAGGGCAAAATTTTACCGCAATGGTTAAAAAAAACCAATCGCCATAATATGCCGGTCTATGCCTTTTTACTCCAAGCAATTTTGGTCACAGTAATTATTTTACTCACCACCCTACTGCCCTCTGTTGCAGACATGTATCAAGTTTTAGTCCTGATGACCACTGCTTTATATTTCATCCCGTACATTCTGCTATTATTCGCCTACTTTATCATTAAAAAACGAGGAGCTAAAGGCTCGTTCATTATTCCAGGTGGCAATCCTAGTGCCTATGGCCTAGCATTCTTGACCCTCATTGCCTTAATTTTTGGCATCGTTTTTTGCTTTGTCCCCACTGCCGGAATGACATCTCACGCTCTCTTCATATACGAAGCTGAACTCATTGGTGGACCAGTCATCTTAATCATGCTGGGCATGGCTTTTTATATACTCCGCCGCAAAGTAAAATAAAAATATTACTATTTGCGACCTAACGCTGGGAAATCAGAAGCCTGAAGCCCCGTATTTTCGGCAAACACAGCCGGGGCAAACACAAGCGGGCCACCCACTCTGACACCAGGCGCCACCCCAACACCAGGCGCCACCCTAACAACAGGCGCTCTAATAAGGGGGACCACTGGAGCAACAACTACAGCTCCTGCAGGCGCAGCAGCTTGTGCATCTAAATATCGCTGCAATGCTTGCCGAGACAATTCATGGCGACAAAGGAAACCATAATCTGCATAATTATAAAGAGTAACCTCAAAGGAATCTCTTAAACGCGTTTCGGGGCGATAATTATCCGGCTTCCGCACTCCAAGTTCAGCTGAAAAAAGACGAACTGCTGCTTGCAACCGTTTTTTTACGGCTTCCTGATCCCAACGTGAATCTGCACTAAGATGTAAATTCAGACAGACATACTCCTCAACGGGTCCCCCAAGTACAGGATCTGAAATTCGTTTAAACTTAATTTCAAAATGACTACCAGTACTATTAAATGGATTACCTGCACGATGATCTACTGCTTCAAACTTCCGATTAGCTGCGACTCCTATAGAGTCAAACATATAAACAGCATCACCCACCTTAAACGATTTATCTAATCTGCCATACTCTAAAAAAATTTTCAAGACAATAGAGGGAAACAGCCTACTCTCTTTATCACCATGAATGGCACATTTTTCTTCCGCTCGTAGCGCCCCGGTCCTAAATGGATCTACCAAGGTTCCATCAGCACGCTGACCTCGTGTAAAATAGCGAAAAAAATCTTCAGTTGACCAGGCGTCTGGGTTTATTCCTATAGTCAAATTAACCTTACGTGTTACCCGATACACACGCGCTGGATTATATTTATCAAGATTAATAAATACATCTGGACTGGCGCCAATAAAACACTGCCCTGCAAAGTTAACTTTTTGTCCACCTAACGCTGGATGCAAACGCACTAAATCAGGCTTGCCTGCTCCTGCTCCTGCTCCTGCTCCTGCTATCATCACAACCTTTTTATTAAATTTTAAATTAACAGCAATACTAAATAAATTTTCTTTTTTTTACAAGCGAGGTGACTACTCAGCAGCATTTCTACATTGTGACAACAGCACTCAGTTCGCTACAGTTCGCCTAGGTCTTATGGCGCCTCATATTATAACCCCGTTCATCGCACCAAAAATAAACTGTGCGAACGGTTCCAAATTGCGCTCTTCATCGGCAATCCGCAATGCATCCATGTACTGATCTCGCTTAGTATTTTCGATAATCGTCCAAGGATACCCACCACTGGCGAATAATGCATTCATCAGAAAACGAGCCATTCGACCATTCCCATCCATGTAAGGATGAATGAATACAAAAAGATAGTGCCCGAGAACAGCTCGCACTGCAGGGGATGGCTCCTCTTTGATGCAATGAAATAAAGCATCCATTGCCTCGGCCACTGCTTCTTTTGGCGGGGGCAAATGCCGCGAACCCCGGATATACACACGATCATTACGGTATCCAATCAAATGTTCAATAGATAAAATGCCTGCCTGAGTATGCGGGCGAAATAACTTTTGATACCAGCCTTGCACATCCTCGCTCAACACTTGCCCTGCAGAGACTCCAGATAATATGCGGCTCACAGAATCTTTCACGGCTTGAAATGCCTCAAAATATCCCCGTGCGGCTAGCCCATTCTTCAAATCCCGGTCATTTGGATTTAAGTCAGGATTCCATTCTTGAGTTTTAACCCGTTCAATCAAGGCATCTGTTACTTTGTAGCCTTCGATGGATAAGGAGTTATACGCATCTTCTGCATAAATATCATCGATGTGGTTTAAATAAGCCGCTTGATCTTTTGGCAATCCAGGTGCCAAGGGGAAAACGCTGATGATGCTGTCCCTGGCTGCAGACCAGATTGTTTCAATTCTTGCTGCACAAGGGGAGCGCTCACGTCTTCTTAATATCAATGGAGCGCGTGCTATGAATGGACTGATCGGAGATACAAACATACCGGCTGCATCAAGATCTCGTTCAATTTTACGAGCAAACTCAATCTCTCCAATCCCTTGGTATGCCCCGATTAAACGACTTGCGGCAGTTTTGTAATTATTCTTAATAAGCACGAGACTGAGATCAGATGGACTCTTCATAAGTCGCAAAGCAATTTCAGCATTTTCGCGCTGCTTGGTGAAATACAATGGAGAAACTCGGCACAAGGCCATCGCCAAGGACATGCATTGTAAGCCATTAATGGCAATGCGTTCACTGGGCAAATTTTTGGCATCTGCATAAATCAATACCGATGTATGATGCAAAAGTGGATAGTGATTAGCGCCTCCTTTTGCAACCATCACAATCACCTGAGATGGAATCATCGACACCTGTGTATAAAGCGCAAGTGATGAATCCGCAGAAAGGCAATATGCTTCTTGAAATCTTTTGCCAAGATACACTCTTAAAAAATCCCAAAAATGGGCATACCAAGCCGTAGAGTCTCCTCTCAAAAGGTCTGGACGTGATAACAAGTACCATCCTTTCATGACTTCCTGCAGCCATCCCATTCGGAGCAATAATTCCCGATCTTTTCTTTGAATTTCTTGTGCTTGGATGACATCAGCCTGCCGTTTCTGGGTGACCATTTTCACCCTCTGCAAGGCTTCAGCAATAATCTGAGGCGTATCCATAAGAATCCATCAACTATGTTTTTATGCTAATTATAACTATTATTTTGTGTTTTGTAAAACTATGCTTTTATGCATTTTGAAATTTAATGGCTTAATCATTGTCACAATGTT
>CAXNIG010000097.1:0-4076 GCA_964202445.1 Pseudomonadota bacterium | reverse complement strand
TTACTGGATGAGGAGGACTTAAAAATTATTGAAAATCCAGCGCAGTACATCGGTCAGTCACAAAATATAGTCCAGCATCAAATAAAGAAAATTTATCAATTACGAGCAACAGAAGGGGAGACATTAATATGAGAATCACAATCAAGTATATGGCACAAATTAGAAAAGGAAGTGGTGTGCCAGAAGAGACCGTAGAGCTTGCAGGTGCTAAGACAGTGCAGGATTTTATAAAGCAAAATTTATGCCAACTGCATCCAGATTTAGGTCAATATATCTTAGATGAAAAAGGCGCGTTAAGATCGATCATTCTGATTTTTCATGGTCAGGCTAAAGTATCGGATGCAATACCCAGAGAACTTAAGGATGGTGATGTCATTACGATGATGCCCCCAATTACAGGAGGTTAAATTTAAGCTATGATTCTTGAGTTTTTAATATAATGAAAAGGAGTTTAAAGTGAAAAGATCTACCTCTATGACCTATGCGGTGATTGGGCTGATATTATTAGGGCTATTGACTGTATTTTGTCAGAATAGCAAGAGTGTTCCCATGGATATTACCCTTGCAGCAGTGATGATTACGATTGGTTTGTTGGCGACAGGTTTGGTCATGGAATATTTGGCTGTGCTCATTTTCTTGTCCGTAGTTATTTTATTGAATATTGCGCCCGCTGCAGTGACATTTTCTGGGTTTACTTCACCTGCTTTTTGGCTCACTTTTGCAGGGATTCCATTGGGAATGGGGATTAAAAAGACGGGCCTTGCCGACCGTGCTGCCCATTTCTTAGTACGATTTTGTCGAGGGCGCTATTTCTTTCTGGTAACTGGAATGGCTGTTTTTGGTCTCTTGATGGCTTTTATTATGCCTTCTGCAATGGGGAGAATGATGCTGATTGTGCCTATTCTCATTGCTTTTGCTGAGGCAAATGGTTTTAAAGCAGGATCAAAAGGGTATAACGGTCTATTGTTGGCTGGGGTGTTTGGATCCTATATGCCTGGGTTTGCAATTCTACCGTCTAATTTACCGAATGTGGTGTTGATGGGGTCAGTGACTTCGTTGTTTCATATTAATTTGAACTATGCCTCTTATCTATATGAAAACTTCCCTGTACTTGGCATTGTGAAAGTATTGTTAATGATTGGGGTGGTGAGTTTTATGTTTCAGGATGCGCCAGGGTTGGATAAAACACCTCCTGTTGTTGGCGCCTCAAAGTTTTCCTGGTCTGAAAAACGGCTTACTTTTTACCTGACTGTTTTATTGTTTGCTTGGTTTTCAGATTCCATCACGCAGTTATCGCCTGCCTGGCCTGCTTTGGTGATTGCGGTTATCTGCTTGTTGCCTGGGGTGGGGGTTCTGAATCACAAAGGGTTTATGAAGGAGATTAATGTTGAGCCGTTATTTTTTGTGGCTGGATTAGTCAGCCTCAGCATGGTATTGAGTTATTCCGGCTTGGGGATGTTGCTGGGTCAGAAATTAATTTCCATCATGCCTTTCTCACAGGGACATCCTTTTGCTAATTACTATTTGCTTAGCTTGATGTCAGCTTTGATTGGGATCGTGACGACCTCACCAGGAATGCCTGCTGTGACGGCGCCTCTTGCTAGTAGTCTTGCCCAGGCGACGGGATTGCCACTCAATACCGTGCTGATGACGCAGGTGATTGGGTTTTCTATGTTTATTCTGCCATATCAGGGGCCGCCCCTTTTGGTTGCCATGCGTTTGGGGAATATTCCATTCAAGGCGATGACTAAACTCTGTTTAATTATGTTTGGATTGAGTGTGATTGCACTGCTTCCGCTGCAATATCTGTGGTGGGAAGCAATTAGAATGATTAATTAACGAAAGGGGAATTTGATGAAGAAAGCGGTGTGGATGTATTGTATTGCATCCTTATTTTTGATTTTTGAAATGGCAGTGCAGGTGTCACCTAGCGTGATGACGACCCAGTTGATGCAGGACTTGCAAATGGGAGTCTTGGGTCTCGGGTTCATGTCGGGATGCTATTTCTATAGTTATACTGCGATGCAAGTGCCTTCAGGGTTGCTCTTTGACCGCTTTCATCCTCGTCTGGTGATGGTGGCAGCGATTAGTCTCTGTGCTTTGGGTTGTATTATATTGGGGTTGTCTACTTCAATGTGGATGGCGTGTTTTTCCCGCATCTTAATGGGCTTTGGTTCAGCGTTTGCATTTGTTTCCGTGCTTGTTGTGACGGCTGATTTATTCTCATCAAAACATTTTGCTACTTTAACGGGAGTAACCCAGATGTTGGCTTCATTTGGAGCGATGTCAGGGCAACTTCCAGTGCATGTATTGGTTAATTATCTGGGCTGGCGCCATACATTATTTTGCTTTGCATTCATTGGTTTTTTGATTGCGTTGCTGGTTTATTGTTTCTTGCGCTATGAGAAAAAATTAATCTTAGTTTTAAATAGTAAAAGTTCAGGGTCGCATTTTAAAGCCATTGTTGCAAGTCGTCAGACTTGGGCGATCGCAGCGTATGCTTGTTTATTATGGGCGCCGATGTCTGCGTTTACTTCCTTGTGGGGGGTGCCTTTCTTGATAAATGTGGATCATTTTTCTGCAGGAACCGCTGCCTTTATCTGTTCATTAATGTGGGTGGGGCTTGCAGTGGCAAGCCCGTTATTGGGAATTATATCGACACGCTATCAACAGCGTAAGATTTTTCTGGTTTTATCAGCCGGAATTGGGGCAGTTGTGTTTGCAATGGTTTTGTTTTGGCAAATGAACGCAGTGATGGTGGCAATATTATTGCTACTTGCTGGAGCAGCGTGTTCTGGTCAGGCTTTAAGTTTTACAGTGGTTAAGGAAAACAATGCAGTACCAGTGGTAGGCACTGCTTTGGCTTTAAATAATATGGCTGTGGTCATATCCGGTGCACTATTTCAGCCCTTTATCGGCGGAATGTTGCATTATATGGCTGGTCACGGGAGCTTGACTTACCGTATTGCACTATCTGGTGTTTTTGCTGCGTATTTACTGGGCTGCGGCGTTGCTTATTTATTCATTAACGAGCCTAAACAATTACATTAGATTTTAAATAAAAGGAGAGATTAAAATGCATGGTGAAAATCATCAAGGAACCGAGCGTCAGAGTTTGTTAAGCATTCAAGAAAAAGCAGCGTCTGCAGCTGCACAAGCGAAACGAGAAAGTGCGCGTCAAATATTTTGGGAGATTTTGCGGGGGACGTCTTCGTTTGGCTTACGGAGTTTGTTGGTATCCGCACAATATGTTGGAAATGCCTATATTATGTCTTTGCTGGGTCCTTCAGCGGCAGCAGCTTCGGGTATCACAACAGCGGGTGTGGCACTCGGAATTGGTACCATGTCTGGATTCGGTGCTGCAACCGGCGTAGAGCTAGGCAAGGCATTGGCGGCAAAAGATCGTGTAGCGATGAGTAACATTATCAAAGTGGGTTGGCTTATGTCTTTTGGTTTGGGAGGGGTGACGGCGGCGGGCTTTTTATCGACACGTGCATTTTTGCCTTTGTTTCTGGAGGATAAAGTTGCCACAGCAGCCTCTGATCTTTTTACTACATTTTCTGCAGTCGTTCCTGCGGAGCTATGGATTTGGAATAATGGTCAAATTCCCTTTAAGGTTGAGAATAATGCTTGGTTGCCTTTAGTGACAACGGTGTGTTATCGCTTGCCTGCAGTAGGCTTGGCTTATTATTTTGCAGTCACCTTGGATAAGGGGCCTGCAGGAATTGGCATGGGCGCTGCAGTTTCTGGGTGGCTGAATGTAGCGTTATTTCAATTTTGGTACTCGCGTAAGGCTTATCAAGATTTGAATTTATATGGAAAAATTACGGATTTTAAAAAGTACATTCGTGCTTTTTTTAAAACAGGTTGGCCTGTTGCTTTACAGCGTAGTTCAGAATGGCTAAATTTATTCGTGATTGCGCAAATTATTGGAGCTTGGTCAAGTGAAAAGTTATTGGCTGCGCAGCTTCCCATTGCATTGCTTGTGGCAAGTGGTTTTATGTCGCAGGGATCTGGGCAATTTTCGATGATGGAGGTGACTCAAGCACGCAAAATGATGAAAAAGGCATTAGCTG
>CAXNIG010000096.1:0-4092 GCA_964202445.1 Pseudomonadota bacterium | reverse complement strand
CAGCTCCAGCCGCAGCTCAGGCTCCAGCTCCGGCTCCAGCCGCAGCTCCAGCTCCAGTCGCAGCTCAGGCTCCAGCTCCGGCTCCAGCCATTGCTACTGTCTTTATGCCTAAAGCGACATTAAATGATGAGCAGAAATTAGATCAGATTAAGCAGTTGCTGCTTGCTACGGAAGGTAAAGAGCGTGGTTTGAATGGTGTTGCGTTTACTAAAGAGGATGGAACGATTGGCAAGCTCCCAAAAAATGCAGCGGCTATGTTGGAGATTTGTAAGGGTGAAAGTAGCGCTTCAGAGAAGTTAATGCTATTGCGCGCTCATATGGCTGGTACACTTGTTGATGCTTCTAGCAATAAGTTCGCTTCTTCTGTTTTCCGTAGAGATTCGACGGCAACGCAATATGAGAAAGTGTGGAATTTATGTAAAGATGCGAATCTTTTTACGGGTGATCATGAGCGGCATAGCCTATAAAGATAGTATTGAAAAAGCCGCGACAAGCGTTTTTTTTGCTTAATGGCGGAGCTGATGGGCTGTTTTTTGTAGGTGGTTTTTTTGTGTTTTCTAGAGCTTGCTTTTCGGCCGAATCATTGGGTTAAGGAAATGGGTTAAGAAATTGCAATAATTTAAATATTAAATTATAATAGAGTGAGCGAATGGGAGGAGGCGTCATGAAAAGTACAGACATTTTAAAGCTGGATCCAACAGCGCTTCCTGCATTTATTAACAAAAATCAGGATGCAGATGGCGGCGGTGGGCAAGACTCAGCGACTGCTTTGTCGATGACGAAAGGGATTGCTGCTTTGCGTCAGGCGCAAGGCTTGTCAAATTCTTATGCGCCAGCGGGATCGGGCAAAGAAATCGCGGGCATGGCGGCCTCGGCGCAGTATAATTTAGGTATTGAAGCGGCTCAGGGCTTGTCGCCTCATATGGGGCCTACTGGCAGCGATCTGGGTCAATCTGATGATGAGCTACCTGCAAAGAAAAAATAAAAATCAGAGAATGATCAAGCGTAACTTTATTCCGACTATTTGTCGTCGTCTAATCTAAAAGGCCCTGCGCTAGAGAGAAAGCTCTTCATGCTGACTTTATGTGTTTTTTGAATCGGGCGAATCCGCACGCAGCCATTAAAAAATAAAGAGTGTTTGGGAAAGACAACGGATTTATCTAGAGTGAGGTCTTTGGTCAAATTCATAAACCGTGGGTCTTCTGCTGCTATGCTTTCGATGTTGGTATTCAATTGATCTCCCCCTTGAGGATGAAAAAAATCGAACTCAACTTCTTGTAGAGTTTTATAGAGTAAGGTGTTTTCCAAGGAAATAGGTAATTTATTTTCCAGAACATGTTCTGTAAATGAAGTAATGAGATTTTTGATTGAGCTGAGCTCATCAATGGTGCGATTTGCATTATTTTTTTGGGGGATGTGGCATAAAAAAGTGTGCTTTTGGAGGGAATAATAAATGGGGTCTTGTTGATTAAAATAATCGAGCTCCATAAAAATAGGCAGGTAGTAGCGAATTCGGTATATATTTAAAAAAACATCAATGAGTTCGGGGATGGGCCCTTGCAGATTATTTGTAGCCGGAATATATCCTGGAATTTCGGCCATAGCTAATTTGATAAGGTGCTTGACGGTCTCAACGATAAAGGGGGCATTTTTAATGCTATTGCTGAGCGTTTCAGAAAAAATAGACCATACTAAATCATACATCAATTGATTGTTTTGAAAATCCAGCTCGTGGCGTTCTTGTTGTAGTAGCGCAGCTTGAATAGTGGGGTCATTCTGAATTAGTGTCATTGCCTCTTTAGAAAAAACAATAATTTCAGTATGCCAGGTATTTTTAAACTCGGCTGAATGGACTAACTCTTTAAATAGATTCCATTGCTCAAAAAAAGTCTTTGGGCACAAGGTTTCTGGATTAATTGTAAATGCACGTGTGAGGCGTTCGTTATACTGCTCGTGGGAAATTTTTGGCAAAATGAGTAGGGAGCGTGAACCTGCAGTATAGGTATATGCATCTTTAACGTAATGAGACGGAGTGTTTTGCTGAAAAAGACTGTTCAAATTAAAAAAAGATCCCGGTTTCAAAATGGAAAGCGGGATCAAGTGACTAGAAAGGTCAATATCATTTTCAAGGATGCCTTGCATCACCAGGGTAAGTGGGGCGTGAGCCTGTTGTTGTATTTCGCGATCCAGGGTTTTTGGAAGAATAAATTGGCCATTCTGGATGACGGTGGAGCCAAATGGGTAGCGGACTTGATAAAGCGGTGCAGTAGAGTCTTTGAAAGCATTGTTAAATAAGGGGCTGAGTTGGGGGTGCAGTGTTTGAAAGAGTGTCGCAAGATCGGCCCATTTGATGACTTTACTATTGCTTTCAATGCTCATCTTTGCTGCACTCAATGACTGGTAAAAATGATTCTACCACTTATTTTTAATTAAGGCAAAAACAGTGGGTGTTAACGAGACGATAATAATCAATAGAATGACAATAGAGAAATGATTTTGAATGATGGGAATCTGTCCAAAGTAGTAACTGGAGAGTCCCAAGATGCAGATCCATATAGTCGCACTCAGTATGCTGAAAAAAAGATATAAGCTGTAGCGCATTTTGCTCAAGCCTGCACAGAAAGGAATGAATGTGCGCAGCATGGGGATAAAGCGCGCTAAAATAATCGCAAGGCGGCCATGTTTGGCATAAAAAACTTCAGTTTGATCAAGATATTCTGGTTTGAGTATGCGGGGAAAGGCATTAAATAATTTACGTCCAAAGCATCGTCCAATGGCATAATTGCAGTTGTCTCCGGATACAGCTGCGATAATCAGTAAGATAATCAAGATAAAAATAGGGCGATGGGTATTTGCAAAAGCAAGGCCTGCCGCAAAAACTAAAGAATCTCCTGGTAGAAAAGGGGTGACGACGAGCCCCGTTTCGCAAAATATAATGAGCATCAATATCAAATATGCATAATGATGATATTGGTCAAGAAGGGCGCCAACATAAAGATTGAGATGTAAAATAATGTGGATCAAATTTGCGAGAGTCATTCTTGATTTGCGAGATAAGGGTGTGTGCTATTTTCTTCTATTTGCAAAATTTTGTATACTAGGCGCATTCTTAAATAGAGTTGGAGTATGCATGAACATTTTAACGGTCGATTATCACTCCCCCACCGCGCCACAGGATTTTGCCTTATCTTTGAAGGAAACAGGCTTTGGCATACTGAAAAACCATCCTATTTCTTGGGCTAAAATTGAAAAAGTGTATGCTGAATGGAATGTCTTTTTTAATTCAGAGGCCAAGTGGAATTATCTTTTGGATAGAGAAAAGCAAGATGGCTATGTCCCTACTAGTATTGCTGAAAAACCTAAGGGTGCAGCAGTGAAAGACATTAAAGAGTTTTATCAGCTGTATTTCCCCTGGGGGCGCTATCCTACCGAGATATCAAAGTTAAGTCATGAATTGTTTGATGATCTTTTTAGTTTGGGCACTATTTTAACCGGTTGGTTGGAGGCCTATATGCCAGGCCCGGCGCGTCAACAACTGAGCGAGCCTTTGAGTGCAATGGTATCAATGGAGCGGTCGATGTTTCGAATGATTCATTATCCAGGCTTGCAAGGAGGGGAAGAAGTGGGCGCAATTCGTGCTGCAGCGCATGAGGATATCAATTTGCTTACCTTGTTGCCAGCGGCAACAGAACCGGGTCTGCAAGTGATTGGCTCGAATGGCGAGTGGTATGATGTGACACCTGATCCTGAATCTTTGATTATTAATATTGGGGATATGTTGCAAGAAGCAACCGGGCATTTTTACAAATCAACCACCCATCAAGTCGTTAATCCACAAGGCGTAGATATGACAAAGTCGCGGCTGTCTATGCCTCTTTTTATCCATCCCCGTGATGATGTCCGCTTGTCGGATCGCTATACTGCAGGGGCTTATTTAACAGAGCGGTTGCATGAATTGGGTTTGCTGAAATAAGCTTCGGGATGCGGCCCCATTACCTTTCAAGTAGTGTGCGCTTATTCGGTTTGTCTTGCCAAGAATCGGCATCCGCGGGTGCGGGTTTTTTCTTATTGATATTGGGCCAGATTTCGGCG
>CAXNIG010000095.1:0-4163 GCA_964202445.1 Pseudomonadota bacterium | reverse complement strand
TATGAGACTCTCCTGACCGATAATCGAATTTGGAAGCAACGTACAGTGGGCATTGGAGTTGTTTCTCCTGAGCGTGCTAAAGCCCTTGGTTTTACCGGTGCGATGTTGCGGGGATCTGGCGTAGAATGGGACTTGCGAAAAAAGCAACCCTATGAAGTGTATGATAAGCTCGACTTTAAAATCCCTGTAGGCAAAGAAGGTGATTGCTATGATCGTTATTTGGTGAGGGTGGCTGAGATGCGCGAGTCGACGAAGATAGTGCGTCAATGTGCAGAATGGTTGAAAGTGAATTCGGGTGAGGTGATGTTGCCCGAGCATAAAATTACCCCGCCAAAACGTGAGGCAATGAAAGAAGGGATGGAATCAATGATTCACCATTTTAAATTGTTTACAGAAGGTTATTGTGTCCCTGCGGGTGAAGTTTATGTGGCGACGGAGCATCCCAAGGGAGAATTTGGTGTGTATTTGATTTCGGATGGGAGTAATAAGCCTTATCGCTTAAAAGTACGTGCGCCTGATTTTGCGCATTTAGCGGCGATGAATGAAATGGTGCAAGGGCATATGCTAGGCGATGTGCCTGCAATTATTGCAACGATGGATATTGTTTTTGGAGATATTGACCGATGAGTAGTTGTGAAAAAATAGAGCTTTCTAAACAGGAGAAGGTCGACATTGATTATTGGCTGAAAAAGTTTCCTGAAACACAGCGCCAGTCTGCTTTATTAGCTGCCTTGCATATTGTGCAGGATGCGCATGAGGGTTATTTGACGGATCCATTGATGGAAGCAGTGGCGGATTATATTGGTATCCCAAAAATTGCAGTGTTGGAGGTGGCCAGTTTTTACATGATGTATGATCTCAAGCCGACTGGAAAGTTCAAATTATATGTATGCACGAACATTAGCTGTCAGTTGCGTGGTTCAGATGAGATTATGCATCATTTGGAAAAAAAGCTTAAAGTAAAGCCAGGCCAAACAACGCCAGATGGTCTTTTTACTTTGAAAGAGTTTGAATGTCTGGGGGCTTGTACGGGTGCGCCTATGATGCAGATTAATAAAGATTATTATGAAAATCTGACACCGAAAAAAGTGGATGAAATTTTGGATCACTTAAAAAAATAATGCTATTTTTGGGCTAAAAAAAAGACTCTTTGAGGAGTCTTTTTTTTTGCATTACATCAAAGCGAATTAAGCGTTTTCTAGCTCTTTGCTTTCAGAGGACTTATTGTCATCCAGTTCATTGCGCTCAATCCAGTCATAAAGCGTTTGAGGATGGCAATCGACCAGTTTTGCGATGGAGGCTTTGCTGATGGAAAGCTCCAAATAACGCATGATTTCTTTTTTGAATTTATCCAATTTGAGAGATCTGTTTTTGCGACCTTTTGGACGGCCTAAAATAATGCCGTATTCTTGACGTTTTTCAATTGCATTGCGATTTCTTTCTGAAACAAAATCAGCTTCGATGCGACGGCTTAATTGAATGAGATCTTTAAGATTGCTCTGTGCTTTAGCGTAAAAAGCTAAATTATATTTGGCAAAATGAATATCCATTTTTTTGGCTAAAGCATCTTGTAGAATATTTAAGACTGTAGAGTGATTGTGAGCCAAGTTTAAAGCATCATATACGACAACTTGATCACCGGCTTTAGCGTTATTTAAAGTTTTTTCTAATTGTGCGCTATCTTCCAAAACTGTGAATGTCCCCAATTTATTATTTTTGGCATAGGCTAATAATTCTGCATGTTTAACGGAATTGCCTGATTGAAGATAAAGGTAGGTACTCATCTTGTGCTCCTATATATTATTTTTAGTTCAAGATCGAACTTGCAGCCTATTCTACGCACTTCATGTAGAATTGCAAGTTTAACCGAGAGAGAGTTATTTATTTTGTGCATTGGCAATGATTATATAATTAATCATATGTATTTGCTATAAAAATATGTTGCAGCACTTTAAAACACGGATTGTATTGCAGTGCTGCTATTTGCATTTAAATACACAAAAGGAGCTCGTTGATCTGTTTAACAAAAGAAGCGGGATTGCTCAGTTGGCCACCTTCAGCGAGAAGCGCTTGGCCATATAAAAACTGACTCCATGTTTCAATTGCGCTGTCGTTAGTTTCCGCCACGAGTTTCTTAATGAGTGTGTGATGAGTATTAATCTCGAGGATAGGTTTGCTGGCCGGAAGAGCTTGGCCGGCTTGGCTCATCAAGCGTTGAAGATGTAGTGAAAGCCCTTGCTCATCTGAAACTAAACAAACAGGAGAGTCCTTGAGGCGTTTAGAAATGCGCACTGTGACGACTTGTTCTTTAAGAAAATCGCTCATTTGCTTCAATAAAGAATCAAACTCAGTGGACTCTGCGGCGGTTTCTGCTGTTTCTTCAGGAGATTTCTGGATATCAATATCTCCTTTAGTAATCGCTTGAAATTTTTTGCCTTCAAATTCAGTCAAATAAGCCATCATCCATTCATCAATACGATCTGAAAGTAGCAGCACCTCTAGGCCTTTTTCTCGAAAAACCTCTAGGTGTGGGCTGTTTTGTGCAGTGACAAACTGATCTGCAATAATATAATAAATGACCTCTTGATCTGCCTTCATGCGGCTGACATAGTCTGTGAGTGAAACACTTTGTATGTTTTGGTTGGCATGAGTGGTGGCAAAACGCAATAACTCTGCAATTTCTTTTTGATTCTGGAAGTCTTCCGTAAAGCCTTCTTTAATCACGACGCCAAATTCAGACCAAAATGTTTGATATTTTTCCGGCGTATCTGCAGCCATTTTGCTTAAAGTTTGTAGGATTTTTTTAGTCAGGCCATTTTTAATTTTTTCGATGAATGCATTGTTCTGTAGAATTTCGCGTGAGATATTTAATGGGAGGTCGCTAGAGTCAATAATACCTTTGATAAAGCGTAAATAACCTGGTAGTAAGTCTGCATTATCCATAATAAAAACGCGCTCAACAAATAGTTTTAGGCCATTTTTGCGCTCCTGATTAAAGAGATCAGGGGCTTTGGCGCTGGGAATATAGAGCAAAGCGGTATATTGTTGTTTGCCTTCAACATGATAGTGAATCCATTCCAAAGGATCTTGCTGATCATGGCTGATGTGATGATAAAATTCACGATATTCGGTGTCTGAAATATCCGATTTAGTGCGAGTCCAAAGTGCTTGTGTACTGTTGATTTGTTCCAGTTCAGTGGAGTCTTGTTTTTGTAATAAAATAGGAAATAAAATATGGTCTGAATATTGATGAATGATGGTGCGTAGGCGCCAAGCGTTCAAATAGTCATGCGCCTCTTTACGCAGTGATAAAATGATCTCTGTGCCACGTGTGGTGCGTGAGGTGGATTCAATGGTAAATTCGCCATCGCCATTAGATTGCCATTTTACCCCGGCATTGTTTGGATCTCCTGCTTTGCGAGTTAATACCGTCACCTTTTCTGCAACCATAAAGGCAGAATAAAAGCCCACGCCAAATTGGCCGATTAAGCTGATATCTTTGTTTTGATCTCCACTGAGTGATTCAATAAAATTTTTGGTGCCGGATTTGGCAATCGTTCCCAAATTCTGAATCACCTCATCATAGTTCATGCCAATACCCTGGTCTTCAATACTCAGTGTATGGGCTTTTTCATCGAAGCGAATTTTAATGTCTAGGCTTGTGTTGTCTTCGTAAAGTTCAGGTTGAGCAAGACTTAAGAATCGTAGTTTGTCCAATGCATCTGAGGCATTGGAAATGAGTTCGCGTAGAAAAATATCTTGATTGCTATACAGCGAGTGGATCATGAGTTGTAAAAGTTGTTTGACTTCCGTTTGAAAGCCTAGGGTTTCTGTTTTTTTGGTCATGTTGATTGCTCCTATGTCTCTTCACTGATGTTTTTACAGTGGGTTTCGCGAATAAAAAAAGTAAAAAATAGAGCAAGCAGAAAGGCAATGGGAAGAGCCCACATTGCAAAGGCATAATTCGCTGCAGGATAATCTATTCCTGTAACGAGCGTTGTGGCATGGCCTTTATAGGCGAGAAGATATCCAAATAAAGGTTGAATCAACGCGCCACCACCCATACACATCATGGAGACTACACAAGTTGAGGAGCTACTAATAATGCGCGAGTTACTTTCAATAATGGTAGGGTAGCTGATAATTTGGGTGCTGGTAATGAT
>CAXNIG010000094.1:0-4208 GCA_964202445.1 Pseudomonadota bacterium | reverse complement strand
TAAAGACGCATGACTTATTTTGCAATGCCAATATTCACAAAAGATTTTGACAGAAATCAGCCCAGTGTTACGGAACGTCCGATAACTCTACACTTGTTTAAATTAACTACACAGGGAACTTATCAATCACTTTATCATACTGAATTTGCGCATCATCAATAGACAGCTTTGAATAGATCTCAAGAGACTGCCGACTTTCATGTCCAGAATAAGGCTGAATCAGCGCATCGTCAATCCCTTGTTTTTTAAGCCAGGTAAATAAGAAGTGCCGAAGCTTATGAGGTGAAATGGAGTATTCAATCCCCGCTGCTTTAGTATAAATTGCCAGGATTTTACGAATGCCACGATCTGTATAGGCGCGTTTCCAGGAAGATTCAAATAAATGACTGCCCCCCTTGGTTTGAACACCATGTGCATACATTGCTAAAGTTTCCTTAAAATCACTTGGAAACGGAACCATTCTGTCTTTTTTTCCTTTTCCCTCAGTCACTCTAATTTGGCAACGATCAAAATCTACTTCAGACAGTTTGATATTAATCAACTCACTGACGCGTACGCCCGTGTATAACAAGGTTTTGATGATTACCACGTGCTTCATATTTCTTGATTTCCAAACGGCTTGATAATATTTTTGGATTTCTTCTTCAGTGGGGACAATGGGTAATTTTTTTGGACGCTCGGTTACGTCTACCTGCAATTCTTTGCGTAAATGCCGAAATAACTCACGTAAATAATCGTAGTCTGGTTTTTCTGCCCTCAGTGTTTTAGCTAGCTGCATTGCTTTTTGGCGTACAGGTGTTCGCTTTATTTCATTCATCGAAGACTTCCTTTTTTTCTTTTTATGTTGTGGGGTGATTCCAAAATTGATACGCTGATTAAAGTCTATAAGTGGAGGCACGCTATGCCCAGTTCCTGATCGTCTTTATTGTTCGTTGAAATTTCACCGAGCTTGCCATAAAAAATGAAACTCATCGTGCTATTGATCATTTCAACGACATTTAATGCTTCATGAATCTCGATTCTTAGCGCTTCTGATTTAATATGCTTTAATTTAACACCTCGAAGATCCTGCTTAAGATTTGGTTTTGTTAATTGAAATTGAATTGATTTAAAAAGCTGTTTTTCAAAACGATGCATAGCGGAGCGAATGTGCCGATCTAACTCTTTTTGACTAAACGGCTCTATCTTTTGATCATGACAAAAATCATATGCAGCCGCACGATACTTTTCTAGAGTAAAAAGCTCTGATTTCGCTTTGACGAGCAGCAAAGCAATGAGAACCTCTGCGTCTTCTTTAGTTGCTCTACGGCACCCTGTCAACCTCCGAATACTGTAGCAAAATCGGGCTATGTTATTCCAATCCCATAACTTAGGGTCAATCTCAATTTTAAGGATTTCCAATTGTCCGATTAAACTGGCCATTAACTTGCGAGCAGGCGTATTTTTTGATAAAGCCCACGCGAGTTCTTCGCTACCCAATAAAAATAAATCTCCTGTCATGGCCATTCAATGTGCTCCAGGCTATGGCTGTTGCTCGATTTGTTTTTTTAATTGATTCTCACGAGCAAGCTGAATGGCCTGTTTTAGCTTCTGTTCTAATACTTCCCTGGGAGGTAATTCTGTGAGATATTGCGCCACGTGAATCCCTGTTTTATCCATCTCTAAGTATTCAATATCATCCTGATCTTTCCCCGCGCAAAGGATAATCCCCATGGGCTTTTCTTCATGGGGTAGGCGTTCATTTTGATCAAGCCAGTTGAGATACCATTCCATTTGCCCTTTGTAAGCTGGATCAAAATCATCCATTTTCAAGTCCAGCGCGATGAGCCTACGTAAGCGCCTGTTAAAAAAGAGCAAATCCAAATAGCGATCTTTTTTACCAGTGCTCATGCGTTTTTGGCGGGCTACAAAGCAAAAGTCATTACCCAGTTCCTGCAAAAAGTCCGTGATATTGCTGAGGATCATATTTTCAAGCTCTTCTTCTGACTCATAGGTTTTACCGCCAATAAAATCGATAAAGTAAGGCTCCTTAAAAGTTAGCGCTGGAGTCATTTCATCACTTTTTTTGAGCTTATCAAGCTGCGCCTGGATCACGCTTTCAGGTTCTTTGCTCAAAGCGGTACGCTCGTAAAGCATCCCATCCATTTGCTTTTTCAGAGCACGAACGCTCCAACGTTGAACACGGCACATTTCAGCATAAAAATTGCGCTTCAATTCGTCATCATATGCAGAAATCAGAATAAAATGAGACCAGGACAATTGTCTCGACAGTGTTGAGACAATCTCACGAGAGGGAAAAAGCTTGGCAAATTTGATCATTCTGAAAATACTCGGCCTGCTGTAACCCTTGCCATACCGAACAGATAACTCATCTGCTAACGAGATGACAATTGACTCGCCATATTCAGCCCGCTCAGATTTTAAGATTTCATCGTCAATTCGTTTACCGATCAGCCAGCAAAGCAGCGCTTGTGTTGAATTATATTCACGCGCAATATGTGTTCTTGCCTCTTCAATCAGCTGACTGATATCACTGAGTAAGACTTTTGGAGTGTCCAATAATTCTGCGCTTTGTTTGGGAGTTGGATGATTATGGTTAGTCATGTTCATATCCTTAAAAAGAGTTCTTATAATAGCTGGTATCGGCATTTTAAGGCTTAAAGCACCCTTCGAATCGAATATTTTAATCTGAAATAATAGTCACTGCAAGAATTATTTCTCTTTCAAATTTATATCAGGAACTTATAAACGCGCAAGCTCTTGACAAAATAATATTTTTAGAAGATAATATACAGTGTCAATTATAGAAAATAATCACTGAATCAAGTGTAGCGTTATCTCACGTTCCCTAGCACTGGGCCAAATCAGCGCAAATCTTTTTTCAAAATTTTACCCACTGTGCTTTTAGGCAGACTCTCTACAAACTCAACTTTGTGAGGGCATTTATAAGCGGCAAGCTTTTGATGAGCAAAATCGATGACTTGTTTTGCAGTTAATTGCGCGTCTTTCTCTTTGACGATAAAGGCTTTGATCACCTCACCGTGTTCTGAATCGGGAACACCAATCACAGCGATCTCATTAATTTCTGGCATCATTTTTAGCATATTTTCTACTTCAGTAGGATAGACATTGAATCCGGAAATAATCACCATATCTTTCAGACGGTCAACCAAATAATAAAATCCAGCCTGATCAACATATGCAGCATCGGCTGTATGCAGCCAACCATCGCGTAAGGCAGCTGCAGTTTCATCCGGACGCTGATAATAACCCTGCATGACTTGCGGACCTTGCACACAAAGCTCACCCACAGTATCAGCAGGCAAATCACGACCGGCAGAATCTTTAATCGCGATACGAGTATCCAAAATGGGCAGCCCAATACTACCCGTAAAAACAGCTGAATCAAAAGGCGTAATCGTCACTACGGGTGAGGTCTCGGTCAGGCCATATCCTTGAATCAAGACTTTTCCGGTTACTTTTTGCCAAGCATCTGCAACTGATTTTTGCACGGCCATGCCGCCTCCAATCGTCAATTTAATTGAAGAATGATCCATCTCACAAAAATCCTGTTGATGCAGCAATGCATTAAATAAAGTATTCACACCACTAAAACAAGTATAGCGGCTTTTTTTCATCACTTTAATCAAATCAGCAATATCTCGAGGATTAGGGATTAACACATTCTCCCCCCCTAAATACACAAATAAAAAGCAATTCACCAACAGTGAAAAAATATGATACAGAGGCAAAGCGGTAATAATGACTTCTTCACCCATGTGTAAAGAATCCGCCACCCAAGCGCGCACCTGCCTCAAATTCGCCATCAAATTAGCATGCGACAGCATCACTCCTTTGGCAATCCCGGTTGTCCCACCCGTGTACTGAATAAAAGCCAAATCTTGTGGCGCAACCTTTACCGGCGTAAAAGGAAGCCCTCTGCCACAATCCAATACTTCTTGAAAATCAATCGAGCGTTCAAAATGATACTCTGGCACTTGATGAGCAATATGGCGCAAATATTGATCCACAAAAAAATGTTTCAACGCAGGCAACAGCGCTCCAATTGAAGTCACAATGACCATTTCAATAGAAGTATCTGGCAGCACCAGTGACAGCTCATGCGCAAAATTCTCCAACACAACAATCACTCGCGCACCGGAATCTTGCAGTTCATGTGCAATCGACGGGGCCTTATCTAAAGGATT
>CAXNIG010000093.1:0-4216 GCA_964202445.1 Pseudomonadota bacterium | reverse complement strand
GTAATCCCCTGTCAATACAACCTGTTTTCCCTGGTTAACGCAATGGAAGGTGATGGTTTTTAGGAGAGTATCTTCAATCTGCTCTACAAGCTCAATGTCCCGATGAGCAAAACCTGAAAAAAAGCAAAATAAGTCTGGCTTCAGCATTAGTGCTAACCTTGGTTGATGATTATTCATAAAAATTGGTGCAATTATATCATGTTTTTATAGATCATCAAAATACATTTTGTGTATAATAGGCCTTCCTCTTGAATTGCATACAGGTACTTTGCAAGAACGTTTGAATTATTATGCAAAACATAAACCAGAAAAAAAGGCTTAAAATATTAATGGGAAATCTGTTAGAAAATAATCTACGTGTCCTTTATCCTGATCAAGCAGAGGTCTGGCTTGCAGCCTTGCCTGCCTTTCTAAAAACTATCGAGACAAAACTGTCTATTCACATTGCTGCACCTTTTTCAAATCTGACCTATCACTATGTCGCCCCAGCCACATCAGCGACCGGCGAGGCATTGATTTTTAAGTGTGGGATTCCTCAGCCAGAAATGCGTACTGAAACCGCAGCTTTGCAGCATTATGCTGGTGAGGGCTGTGTGCGTTTAATTGCAAGTGATACCGAGCAGGGTTGGCTATTACTTGAAGCCTGTCAGCCTGGCGTGATGTTATCTACTTTGGCAGACGATGAAGCAGCAACACACCATGCAGTTGAAGTAATGCAACAGCTTTGGAAACCTATCCCAAAAGACGCTCCATTCCCCAGCATTGAAAATTGGCTGGAAGGCTTAAGCCGTATGCAGCAAGACCCACGCGTCAAAGACCGCATCAGTAAGCGCTTGATGGATTACAGTGTCGGTCTTTCAAAGGATTTGTGTGTCTCAATGGGCGAACTGGTTTTGCTGCATGGCGATCTGCATCATGATAATATTCTATCCAGTAGTCGAGCACCTTATTTGGCTATTGATCCAAAGGGTTTAATCGGTGAACGCGAATATGAGTGCGGTGCTTTGGTGCGTAACCCCATTGCCAAGATCAGAGGCATGTCAGGGCTGTCACGATTTCTAAAAAGACGGCTGGATCAGATTGCTGCTGAAACCGGTTTTGATCGCCAGCGTATTCAACAGTGGTCAATGCTGCAAGCGGTTTTGGCAGCGTATTGGCAGGTTGAGGATGGCGGGACGAATGAGCAGGTTTGGATTCAGTGTGCGGAGGCGTTGGTATGAGTGAAATAGCGATTAGATTTTCAGAATTGGCAGATACAGAAGTATTATTTGAAATGGTGCAAGAATCGATTGAAACCACTTATCCTGTGCAAGGTTGGTGCCGCCCAGGCTATACGGTAGAAGACGCCAGAGGTTGGATTGAACACGGTCAGGCTGCGCGTGAAAAAGGCAGCGAAGTTCACTTTGTCGTTTATGAAGTCGATTCAAAGCGTTTGCTTGGAACCACCAGTATTATTCGTGTGGATCAGGCTAATCGTTTGGCTCAGACGGGTTATTTTATTCGTGAAAGTGAGCGTGGTAAAGGGCTTGCGGGGAAAGCCTGTTTGCTGACAGTTGAATATGCTTTTCAAGAATTAAAACTGCATCGCCTGGAGTTGCTCATTGCAACGCATAACCCCAGTAGTCTTCGCGTCGTTGAAAAAATGGGTGCTGAGCGTGAAGGGCTATTGAAGCAGCGTATTTATTGGGATAATGGTGTTTTCCATGATGCGTATTTGTATGCGTTGATTCACTCTGAAGGAGCTAAACTATGATTGAATATCATATCATGCGCCGCTTGAATACAGCAAAACCTGCCAAATTGATGATGACTTGGTCTTATGGATGGTGAAGCATGTTTGAAACAAAACGTCTTATTTTAAGAGAATGGAAAGATGCGGATATCGCCCCTTTTGCAGCGATGAATCAAGATCCTGATGTTATGGAGTTTTTTCCTTCTACTTTAGATTTTGAGGGTACACAAGCCTTGGTGGAGTATATTCGACAGCATTTTCAGATGCATGGCTTTGCAGTGTTTGCGGTGGAATTAAAAGAAACGGCTGAATTTATTGGGTTTGTAGGATTAATGATTCCGAATTTTGAGGCTCATTTTACGCCTTGTGTTGAAATGGCCTGGCGAATTGCCAAGAAATTCTGGAATCAAGGGTATGCGACTGAGGCCGCGAAAATGGTGCTGCATCTTGCTTTTGAAAAATATGGCTTGCGAGAAGTGGTGTCATTTACGCCGACAGTCAATAAGCGCTCGATGCGAATTATGGAAAAAATTGGTTTGTGGCATGATGTTGCAGGCGATTTTAATCATCCAAAATTGGCCAAAGATCACCCCTTGTCGCGGCATGTTTTATACCGTTTGAGCGCAAAAGAGTTGCAAGCTCGCGATGCTATTTTAATTGAGCCTTATAATCCAGAATGGCCAAAGCAGGCAGGTAAAGAGGTCGACATGCTCAAATCACGCCTGGATTTCTCATGGATCAAAGGTATTCAGCATATTGGTAGCACTGCAATCCCTGAGCTGATTGCCAAGCCGATTCTGGATTTAGCGATTGGCGTAACAGATCTTGAATCAGCCAAAGCCCTGATTCCCATTCTGCGCGAGGAAGACTATACATTCTGGGGTGATAATCCAGATAAAAGCAAACTGTTTTTCGTCAAAGGCATGCCGCCCTTTGGTGAGAAGCGCACCCATCATATTCATGTCATGCCGGTGACGCATCATGATTGGCTGCTGCGCCCACTCTTTTTCGATTATTTGATTGCGCATCCAGGGGCCAAACAGGCCTATGCTGATTTAAAGCAAAATCTTGCATCCCAATATCAAAGCGATCGTGAGACCTATACGAACTCCAAAACCACTTTCATTCGAGACATTAATCTGAAAGCAGTCAAGCCACACCTGCATTTTAAGCCACTGGCAGAAACAGACTTCCCCTTGTTGCTGAAATGGCTGGAAGAGCCACATGTCAAAGCCTGGTGGGATCAGGATATCATCTGGACGCCTGAATTAATTGCTAAAAAATATGCGCTGAATAGGCCGGTGCAGGCTTATGTCATTTTGATTGATGAGATGCCCATTGGATATATTCAGTTTTATGATGTGAAGGATTTCGCTGATGCAGACAGGCCACAGTGCCCAGGGTCTGTTGCAGGCTTAGATTATTATATTGGCGAGCCAGGTTTTTTGAAAAAAGGCTTTGCGCCCATTATTTTGCAGAAATTTTTGTTGGAAAAAGTGAAGCCTTTATTTGCGCATTGTTTGGTTGATCCGGATATTCAAAATGTCTCAGCGATTCGTGCATATGAGAAGGCAGGGTTTAAAGCGATTGAAACGCTGTCGCATAATGTTTGCTGGATGCTTGCTGATTTAATCCCAAAAGCACTATTCACATGGGTTGACGATTATTTTAGAACTCAGGATGAAAAAATTGCGCATTTTGAAGAGGTGCGCATTGTACCCTGGTCTCAAGTTTATCGAGTGACGACTTCACAAAATCAGCTGTGTTATTTAAAACGGATGTCACCGCCATTTGCAATCGAGGCGAAGCTGCTTCAATATTGGGCGATTCAGCAGAATCATTCTGTGCCCAGAATACTGGCGACTCATCCAGAGCTCAATTGTTTTTTGATGCAGGATAGTGGTGAGTGTTTGCGGCCTCTCATGAAGCAACATTATCGTGTGGATTGGGCCTGCCAAGCCTTGCAAACTTATGCTCAATTGCAGCAAAATGAGGCGCTTCAGATTGAGGTATTATTTGCTTTGGGTGTGCCAGATTGGCGTTTGGCAAAGCTTCCTGATCTTTATGCAGAACTGATTGCCAGAAAAGATTTTCTTAAAGCAGAGGGGCTGAGTGAGCAGGAGATCAACGCACTGGGGGCTTTAAAAGCAAAAGTTCAGGGCATTTGTGCTCAATTATTAAAGTATTCAATCCCTGAAACCATCGAACACGGTGACTTTCATGATAATAATATTTTGCGGCAAGGCGATCGTCTGATTGTGAATGACTGGGGTGACGCAGTGATTTCACATCCGTTTTTTTCACTGGTGTCTTTTTTAGATAGTGCTCGGCGTAATCATGGTATTTTAGAAGGTTCAGAAGTTTATTTGAAGCTACGCAATGCCTATCTGGATGCTTGGTCAGACTACGCTTCCGAAGCCCAACGTTTGGAATGCTTTGAATTAGCAAAGCAGATTGGTGTCATTAAGTTTGTGATTAGTTTTT
>CAXNIG010000092.1:0-4225 GCA_964202445.1 Pseudomonadota bacterium | reverse complement strand
ACTCTGGGCATGCATAGGGAGCAGGCATATGCTTTGCAGACTGGCTTTTTGCTGCTGATGCTGGTTTTGGTGCCGATGGGCGGCTGGTTGTGTGATCGCTTGGGCCGGCGGACCAGCTTTATGGTTTTAGCGGGATTAATTTTTACCTTTGCTTTACCGGCGTTCTATTGTCTGTTGAGCGGTGATGTGCTGGAGATTATGATGGGTTTGGGATTTTTTGTGCTGCTTAGCTCATTCGAGCAGGGTACCACTTCGGCTACAGTGGTTGAGCTTTTTCCGCCTGCTTTGCGTTATTCAGGCTTATCGTTCAGTTATAATCTGACACAGGCTATTTTTGGCGGTACCGCGCCAATGCTGGCAGGGTACTTCAGTTTTGTAAAAGGCAGTGCACTGGGGCCAGCTTTTTATTTAATGCTACTGGCAGCGATTACTTTTTTAACGGCTATGTTTTGCTTGCGCTCAAAACGTGCTTAATGTGGTGTAAGCTGTGATTGAGATCTAATATTGAGGTGAGATGGCTGAAGGAAAACCGAAAGCTACGATCAGCTTGCAGGTGTTTTAAGCCGATCGCTTTGAGGACGTGGGATACTTCGGTGGTCCCTGATCCACAGGCGGATCCTTGTGAAAGGGCGATGTGATCTTGCATTGCGAGCAGAAAAGTTTCGCTGTCGATGTCTGCAAAACAAAGATTCACAATGTGCGGTACAGCTTGGCTAATATCGGTATTGAAGCGAACGCCTGGCATCGATTGCAGTGCTTCACAAAATTGCGTGTGCAGCGTGCGGACATGGTTGAGGTGGGTCTCTTGATTTTGAATGCAAAACTCTGCCGCTTTGACAAAGGCAGCGATTAAGCCTGGCGACTCTGTGCCCGGACGAATGCTGCGTTGCTGCTTGCCACCATAAAATAACGGCTGCAGATGTACCTGCGGTTGAGCCCGCACATATAAAGCGCCTATGCCTTTGGGGCCATAAATCTTATGTCCTGAAAAGGACATCATGTCGACAGGGAGGTCTTGTAGATCAATAGGCCGTTTTCCCAGTGCTTGGGATGCATCAACATGCATGAGACTCCCATTGGCTTTGACCATTTCGGTGATGGTTTGAATCGGCTGAATGCTGCCCAGCTCGTTATTGACCATCATGATTGAAACCAGTGTGGTATCTGGAGTCAGGCTGGCTTTGAGTTGTGCTAAATCAATTAAGCCAAAACGATCAACTGGCAAATAGGTCACTGCAAAGCCTTGTTTTTCTAAAGCGCGAAATACATCTAGAACGGCATGATGTTCGGTCACGCAGGTAATGAGGTGGCGGCCTTTGGGGGCATAAAAATGGGCGGCCCCTTGAATAGCCAGATTGTTGGCTTCAGTCGCGCCAGAGGTCCAAATAAATTCTTGAGCCTGCGCTCTCAGGAGTGACGCCAATAGAGCCGTGTGGTCATCTATGATTTTTTTGGCCTCAAAGCCATAGATGTGCGTTGTGGAGTGCGGATTGCCAAATGCTGCTTTAGGGCCTAAACATTGGTACAGCGCTTCGAGGGCAGGGAGACACATCGGCGTTGTGGCCGCATAATCTAAATAAATGGGTTTGTTCATGGCTGTGGCCTAAACCTTGCGCCGCTCATCAAAGACAAAACAATCCCCCTCATAAAAGTCGCGCCCACAGTCTTTGAAGTATTCTAGGATGCCGCCTTCTAATTGATAAACTTCTTTAAAGCCTGCCAGCTCAGCTAAAGGCGCTGCTTTTTCGCATCGGATCCCCCCGGTGCAATATAGGACTACGGGTTTATTTTTGATGTCTTCGGGCAATGCCGCTACTTTTTCAGGGAACTCTTTAAACTCATGTAACGCAATATCCAGCGCATTTTTAAATTTGCCGGCAGCAAGCTCATAATCGTTGCGGGTATCGATAATGATAAAATCTTTACCCGTTGCATACCAATCGCGTAAAGTTTGGGGTGGAATGGCAGGGGCAGTGTGAATCAATGGATCAACATTGCCGGGGACTAAAGCCGTTTTGATTTTATTCATCATACGTTTAAATGGTACGGTTTCGGATAGGCTAAATTTGAAGGTGAGGCCAGCAAATTCAGGAAAAGCTTGGAGCCACTGTATCCAAGCAGAAATAGAGGAGTCCAGGCCAGCCAGCATGATGTTTGCGCCTTCTGGACTCCAGACAACAGTGCCTTTTAAATTGAGTTCCAGGCATTTTTGCTGGCAAATCGCTTGCCAGTGCAACAGATCGCTCAGGTGAACAAAGCGGTAGCCGGAAATATTCGTAATCATCATGCAGGATAATATTGGTGAAATAGGCTACAGATTATACCCCATTTTGACCTAATCGAGCAAGGGTTTTGGCTTTGCCAAGTAATGCGGCAGTTGCATCAATGCTTGGGGATTGCATTCCTCCCGTTAATGCGACGCGCAGTGGCATGGCGACTTTACCCATCCCTAGGCCTAATTCGGCTGCAGTATATTGCATGGCAGTATGAATAGATTCCTTGTCAAAAACAGGCAATGCCTCAAAAGCTTTGGCCAAAGCAGTCAAAGCAGGTTTGGTTTCGCTTGTAATATGTTTGTCAAAGGCGGCCGCATCTTTAGGATAATCGTCGGTATAAAAATAGCGACTGGAGTGGACAAGTTCTTTGAGCGTGTGAACGCGTTCGGCCATCAAGGCGAGCAAATCCGGTAGGGCGGGTCCCTGGTCTGGATCAAGCTGGGCTGCTTTAAATTGTAAGCGTAGGCTGGGCTCTAGTTTTGCAAAAGGCAGCGTTTTGATATAATGCTGATTCAGCCAATTTAGCTTGCTGACATTGAATGCAGCTGCAGAAGCGCTGACTTTGTCGAGGCAAAAACAAGCCTGCATTTCTTGGTGTGTAAAAATTTCTTGATCACCATGAGAAAATCCTAGGCGAAATAAATAATTGAGCACAGCCTCTGGCAGATAGCCATCTTCGTGGTATTGCATGACACTGACAGCGCCGTGTCGTTTGGAGAGTTTTTTGCCATCCTCGCCCAAAATCATGGGTAAATGGGCATAGTGAGGGAGGGTGGCATTCATCGCTTTGAGGATGTTGATCTGCCGCGGTGTATTATTGACATGGTCGTCACCCCGCACTACATGGGTAATTTTCATATCATAATCGTCCACCACGACAGTAAAGTTGTAGGTTGGTGCGCCATCACTTCTGACGATAATCAAGTCATCTAATTCGGTATTAGCAAAACTAATTTCGCCTTTGACCAAATCATTCCAAGTGACATGGCCATCGGTAGGATTTTTAAAGCGAATCACATGTGGCTGGGTTAAATCAAGGTTTGTGCGGTTGATGCAATGGCGATCGTAACGGGGCTTTTCACCTTTGGCCTGTTGATCCGCACGCAGGGCATCAAGGCGCTCTTTGCTGCAGTCGCAATAATAAGCTTTGCCTGCATTCACCAGATTTTGCGCTGCAGTGAGGTATTCAGAAAAGCGTTGAGTCTGATAAAACGGCCCCTCATCATAATCCAAGCCCAGCCAGTCCATTCCCTCTAAAATAGCCTGAGTGGCCTCAGGAGTAGAGCGTTCCAAGTCCGTATCCTCAATGCGCAAAATAAATTGCCCTTGAGCCTGACGTGCAACCAAATAAGAGTAAAGTGCTGTGCGTGCCGCACCAACATGAAGATAGCCGGTAGGGCTGGGTGCAAAACGAGTACGAATAGTCATAGAAAAGTCCTTGCTAAAATCGCTATTATACGGTGCTCTTGTATTTTTGGGTAGAGTTGCTGTTTTTTTTAGCTCACTTTAAAAAACGCCCTGCATATTCAAAAATCCTATTTTACGCACCCATTCAATATAAGCTGAAGTGTGGCCGTTGAAGCCATCAATATAATGTTAGAAAATCCCATTGCTGAAGAGCTGAATTCTCGAGGATTGCATTCTCCAATCATAGTATACCCAATTGTTTGTGATGCACTAAAAAAACTAATTCCAAATAAAATAAGACAAATGCTCACAAAAGATAAGTGGTGCGACAGATTAAAAAACAATAACAGTGCAAATGTAATGACGAATCCAAATGCCATGGGGTAAATGCGCTTCTTAAATTGGTCTGAAATCCATCCCACCAAGGGAAACCCAATAATGAGGCCTGCAAATAACAAGCCGCTAGCAAATGAAGCATCGATAGATGACAGATGATCATGATGCTCCAGATAATCATCCCCCCAAATCAATCCATAAATCAT
>CAXNIG010000091.1:0-4261 GCA_964202445.1 Pseudomonadota bacterium | reverse complement strand
AGTTTGAGCTGCAGTGGACGCCCTATAAAACACATCAGTTTTTTCGGCAGATTTTGCAGGAGACGCCATGGGCGCGGGCCTTGCCTGTGAGTATGAAGGCTTACTATTACGCGGTCGGCTCTACTGTAGAGTTGCGGCAGGCCATGGCAGGGCTGGAAAGTTTGAAGCCACATTTTTCACCAGTTTTTATTCAAGCCATCGAAGAAAATCTAGCATCCATTCCCTATTTTCAGCCGGCTTTTGGCTGGCTGAAACATAATTTACAGCATCCGTTATTACGCTGTGATGATGCCTCTGCTCTTCGCCTTCAACGTCTGCTGGCAAAGTTTCCAACCTGGCCGCATATGAGTGCAAATTTTTTTCATGACGATTCATTATTGCATTACTACGCATGCGAGGCTCAGATTGAATGTGTCAAAGTCCTTTTGGAGCATGCCAAAATCATTGATTTTGATACTTTATTTGACGCATATATTGATGATCAAATTGAGTTTTGGCCAAAGAAAGAGACTTATTTCCTCAGTGTTCAAGATTTTTTTGATTCTCTAGGCCCTGGGGGTTTGAGTGTTCTGGATGAAGCAGCAAGAGTAGGGCCGATCATTCCAGAAAATACAGGGGAGGTGATTTCAGAGGTTCGGATTGACATCGTAAAACTGTTGTTGGACGCCGGAGCAGATCCTGAATTATATGATCGTGAGAATCATAAGCCGCGACAGGTTGAACTAAATCCGACTTTAGGCGTTGCCATTCGTGAAGCAAAGGCACAGCGGGTGCGCTGGAGTGGGCTGCGCCAACTCTGGGTGACTGCTTGTGTCCAGGCAAGTTTCCCAACGCTGCATTTCTAACTAAACCAGATGGAAGTGTTGTTGCTCCTCGACCATTTTTTTAGTGGCATTATACGCTTGACATTGTATTTATTTCTGGCCATGATCAAGAGACTCATGGACTAAAATACGGCGCAAAAATGAACATGGCATTTCTGTTAAATTTGGGTTTGGCTTTTGTTGAGGGCTTTGCACTGATTTTATCACCATGCATTTTGCCGATTCTGCCCATTATGTTGTCTGGAGGGATTGAAGGTGGGCGTCGTCGACCTTATGGCATTATTGCCGGTTTTGTGCTGGTATTTGCCTTATTTACTTTGGTTTCGCGCCTGTTGGTGCAACATTTAGGAATCAATCTGGACTGGGTGCGTTATGGTGCGTTTGCATTGATTGCACTGTTTGGCATTATTTTAATTTCAGATGGCCTATCCGCTCAGTTTGAACATTGGACCCAGCGCCTTGCTAATATGGGCATGACTGCTTCTGCCAAAAATGATTCATCTGCGGGTGGTTTTTGCAGCGGAGTCCTGCTGGGTGGCTTGGTGAGCTTGATTTGGGTGCCTTGTGGTGGCCCTATTTTGGCGGCAGCGATTGTCCAAAGCGCAATCCAAGAGAGTAATTGGGCCAGCTTTTTTAGTTTTTTGTTTTTTGCCTTGGGCAGTGTTTTGCCGATGATCATCATTGCACTTCTTGGGAGGACCATTTTACAACGCTTGGCATTTTTGAAAAAAAATAGCGGGCGGCTCCGTAAAGTATTTGGCTTGATTATTCTTGTCGGTGCTTTACTTGCATTGGCTCCTGCCCGTATCAGCTCAACACCTATTGTGACCTCGATGAATGAAAATGCGCCTGGAATATTGGTGGATGCACTTAGTTCGCCATACCCCGCCCCTGCATTGGCGGGTGCCCCAACTGACTGGATTAACTCCCCACCTTTGACCTTAGCGGATCTGAAAGGCAAAGTTGTATTAATCGATTTTTGGACTTATTCGTGTATTAATTGCGTGCGTACTCTGCCTTATTTAAACAACTGGTATGCCCAATATCACGATAAAGGGCTGGTCATTATTGGTGTGCATACACCTGAATTTGAATTTGAAAAAAATCGCAGCAATGTGGTGCAGGCAGTGCAAGAAGATGGCATTCTTTACCCCGTCATGATGGACAGCAACTACGCTACCTGGCTGAACTACCATAACGAATACTGGCCGGCGCATTATTTGATTGATAAGCAAGGTAATGTGGTTTACCAGCATTTTGGCGAGGGCAATGATGCGCAAACTGAACATAATATTCGGGTCTTGCTCGGCCTGCATGGTGATTTAAGCAAACCTTTGCCCAATCCTGCCGTAACCTCCTTCTTCAGCGTACAAAGCCCCGAGACTTATTTGGGTGCAGCACGCGCGAATGCGCATCAAGATTTATGGAGCACTCAAGGTGGCTGGACTTCACAAGATCAATATATTATGTCTACCCAACCCAATGCCAGCATCACTTTGCAATTTACGGCACAAAAAGTTTTTTTGGTAGGGGGCACCGCTGACAAACCCATTATGGTGACTGTACAGTTGAATGGCAAAACCCTTAGGCGTTTTACTTTGACACGTCATGATCTGTATCCGGTGTTGAGCTTACCTCAGCAAAGCGCAGGCAGCCTGACCTTGCATTTTTCGAATCCTGGCGCTCAGCTTTACACATTTACGTTTGGGTAGAAGTTAAAATAACAGAAGGGTGATCATTATGAAAAAAGTTATTGTGATAGGTGCCTCGGGTGCGATCGGAAAAGCGGTGAGCGATGTATGCGAAAACATGGGAATGTCGGTGGTACGTTTATCGCGTCCACAGATTGACCTGACCTCAGAAGCGTCTATTGTCGAGGCTGCTGCAACCCTTAAAAAACAGGGTTATTTTGATTTGGTCTTTGTTGCCACTGGTATTTTGCATACGCCAGATCTGCAGCCTGAAAAAACGATTAAACAAGTCGATGCACAGCATTTGCATACGCTGTTTCAAGTGAATGCCATCGGCCCTATCTTGGTGTTGAAGCATTTTGCAGCGCTGATGAATCCAGATAATAGAAGCGTTTTTGCGGCGCTCTCTGCGCGTGTCGGGAGTATCTCAGATAATCATCTGGGTGGCTGGTATGGTTATCGTGCATCAAAAGCAGCATTAAATATGCTCTTAAAAACGGCCAGTATTGAATATCGCCGAACTCACAAATCTCTTATTATTGCTGGATTACACCCCGGTACGGTTGACAGCCGGCTGTCTAAACCTTTTCAAGGGCATGTACCTCAGGGTCATTTATTTGCGCCTGAATTTGCGGCGCAGAATTTGTTGCAAGTGATGGATGGGTTAAGCCTTGAAGATTCTGGTCATTGCCTTGACTGGGAGGGTAAAACAATTGAGTTTTAATACCAATCCAAAGCTTGAACGAGACTTTCTGCCTGCTCAAACAGTCCTCGCTACGCTGTGGAACTCGCGATCAGCAAGCCTCATCCAAGCTTTGGATTGGTATAAGTGTATACCCAAGCGAGGTGATCAATGATAAAGGTTTTTTATGATGGCTCATGCAGTTTGTGCTCCAAAGAAATTGCCTACTATATGAAAATTGCCCCCGCTGGTCGATTTGACTGGGTCAATCTTGCAACAACGCCAGAACCTTTTATCCAATTAGGGTATGAGTTGGCTGAAGGCTTCCGGCTTATGCACGTGCAAGATGATCAAGGGAATATGGCCATTGCTGTGGATGCATTCGCAGTGCTCTGGCAGGGGCTTGGAGGCTTTTGGAAAGTGCTGGCCATCATTATAAAATGGCCGGTCATTTATTCTTTGACTAAAGTCGTGTATATGGCTTTTGCAAAGCGGCGATTTAAAAAGAGCCCCGGAATGTGCGCATTAAAAGCGGCTGCATATAAAAGCGAGAATTAGAGAGCCGGAAAAGCTTGATAGAGCCCAGCTTTAGTTTTAATTTTTTGTAAAAAAGGCATAGCTTTGGCACGCGCTCGGGCAGCGCCTTGTTGTAGAATGGCGTCGACTTCGGCAGGATGATTCATGTAATAGGCAAATTTCTCCCGTGGTTCTGCTAAGTGAGCGTCTAAAAATTCAAAGAGAATTTGTTTGGCTTCGCCCCAGCTGATGCCGTTTTGATAGGCCTGCGTGAGGGCAGCAATTTGTTCAGTAGTGGCTAGGCTTTTATAGATGGCAAAAAGAGTGCAGCCCTTAGGATCTTTGGGCTCGCCTGGCATGAGAGAATTGGTTTTAATTTTCATGACCAGTTTGCGTAATTGTGCTGAGTCAATAAATAAAGGAATCGTATTTTGATAACTTTTACTCATTTTCCGTCCATCTAAGCCAGGCAGAATGGCAGTCTCTGCATCGATTTTAGCCTCAGGCAAATGAAAGGTTTCACCGTAAAGATGGTTAAAGCGCGCGGC
>CAXNIG010000090.1:0-4411 GCA_964202445.1 Pseudomonadota bacterium | reverse complement strand
TGCTCGGCAACGGTCACCACTTCTTCATGATTCACTAAATTTGCACTCAATCCCGCGCCGAGATTACTAACTAAAGACAAGCCCACTATTTTCAGGCCGCAATGCCTAGCAGCAATCACTTCGTTAACAGTGGACATCCCTACAATATCCCCACCCATGGAGGCGAAGAGGCGAATTTCTGCAGGAGTTTCGTAGGAAGGCCCCATTACACCGACATACGTCCCATCACTTAAGGGAATTTGCAATTCTTGCGCAGCTTTGTGAAATAAAGCACGGAGTGTAGGATCATATGCGTGTTCCATACCTTGAAAACGCGGGCCATACTCTGGATTGTTTTCACCGACTAATACATTGACACCACTTAAATTAATTTGATCTTGAATCAAAACCAACGAACCGGGCAATACATTCGCTTTCAGCGATCCTGTTGCATTGGTTAACAGCATTTCTGTACAACCTAGCATTTTCATCACCCGGATAGGTGCAACCAACTGCTCGCGACTGGCTCCCTCATATAAATGCACACGGCCATTCATACAGCAAATTGCCACACCTTCTAGATACCCAAAAACAAATTCACCTTTATGTCCGGCAACTGTACTTTGAAAAAATCCAGGGCAATCCCGATAGGCAATCCGTGCAACGGGCTCAATTTTATCAATTAACCCACCTAGACCTGAGCCTAAAATCATTCCCAGCTTGGGTTTAAACCCTTTAATCTGAGGCAAAATGTAGGCAATCGCCTGTTTAGTGATGTCCATGATGCTTCCTTCTATAAAAATAAAAGAAAATGACCGGCAGAATCATAATCAGCATCCCACCGACAAACATCATGACATAGTGCAGCATGGTGCCCACATTAATTCCAGAAGGAGGTAAAAAGCCAATATACAAAGTAACCAGGCAACCCAGTAGCCCCATGACCGCCAAGATTTCAGGCACATAAGGGATGCTCATCATGCCAGCTAAATGAGCTCGCTGACGATCTTTTAAGCCAATCTTAATCGCAGCGGCAAACATAAACAAATACATCAGCATATACAACTCTGTCGACAAAGCGGTCAGCAACCAGTAGGACCCATTTACACTTGGCATCAACAAAAATGCACAAGACACCAAGGTCATCACGATCGCTTGAATAATGGCAACACGTGAGGGGACGCCATGGCGATTTCTTTTATGTAAAAACTCTGGCAAGAAGTGATCCTCTGCAGCTTGAAATAAACCACGTGCAGGGGAAATCATCCAATTGATCATTTCGCCCAGGCTGCCAATAATCACCATGCACACCAAAACCGGGAAAAACCAAGAAAGATGATCATTGGCAAGAAAAATCTCGACGGCCTCCATCACCCCTTGATTGAGAACGATCTGTGATTGCGGCACCATCATCGCAATCGCAAGTGAGCCCATAATCATCGTAGAAAGCAAAATCACCATTGCAATCATCATTGCCCGAGGGTAGGTGACACGTGCATCTTTAATATTCGCCATATGCACAGCGGCCAATTCAATCCCAAGAAAGCTGGTCATCACACCGGTTAGTGAAAACCAATTATCCAGCCCGTGCCATTGCGGCAACATCGTTTGCCAGGTAAAGCTAATTTGCAATGGCTTGCCCGCGGCCAACCAAGCTAAAGCCAGAATAATAATCAAGCCCATAGGAATAATCATACCAATCAAGGTGCAAATACTTGCAAAGCGGGCAGACACATCGATCCCCCGCAAATTTAGAAGGGTCAATAGCCAAAACCCACCGATGATGACACACATTAAAAATATATTATTCGTGCCCAAAGAAGGCGCAATCAAATACGCAACCGTCCCGGCAATAAATGCCAACATGGTAGGAAACCAAACCAAAGTATTAACCCATTGCAACCAAATGGCCAGAAATGCAGCCTTTTTGCCAAACGCCCGTTTGACCCATTGATACACCCCACTTTTATCTGGGTAGGCTGCCGCCAAGTCCGCAGAAATTAAAGCACCAGGAATCAAAAAGAACAACGCACCCAAGATAAAAAAGAAAATCAAACTTGGCCCAAAAAAAGCCGTAGAAGGTAAATTCCGAATACTATCAATCGACCCAGTAATCAACATGACCAGTGCAAACAGTCCAATTTTTTTGGTAAACATAAGGGCCCCTCTTATTTAAGCAAAGTACAGTCGTGTATTATATATAAATTTAAATATTTTTGAAAGATATATTCTCAACAAGTGGGCTGCCCCATTAAAATGCCTTTTCCGAGTTAATCAACTCGCAGCCCCCCTTCCTAAACGCAAAGCAGCATAAATAAAGGCTGCGGCAATGAGGGTGATCAGTGCCATGCCAACTAAATTCCATCTCAGGCCAATCCAATAGCACAGGCCTCCAGAGATAATCGGCCCGATAATCCGCCCTAACATGGAAAAATTACCGATGCTGAAATAGGCATAGCGTTTTTCGGCAGGTGCAATTAAATCAAGATAAATTCCCAGCAGTGATAAAGTAAAAATCTCACCCAGGGTAAAAATAAACGAGCCAAGATAATAGAGAACATGGACGCTATGAAAAGCAGCCAATGCAATCACCACCAGTCCGGCACTCAATAAACATATGCCCCCTAACAATACCTTATGAATATTAAAACGCTTACCCCAGGCAACCAGTGGTAATTGCAATAAAACAATCGCGCCGCCGTTGATCGCCATCATCACCACAAACACCGCATTACTGTGGGTATAGGTATAACTCAACAAGGCAAACATCAGGTCCAACTGGCTAAAACCCATATAAATAAAAATACTCGCCAAGGTAAAATAAATCAGCTTTTTATCTTCGAATAACACCTGGAAAATTTCACCGAGCGCAGAAGAGGCTCCTGATTTTTTTTGCTGCCCCGCTAGCAAGGGTGCATGATGCGCGAGTTTTAATAAAGGCGCATAAGCCAACACGGCAATGGCCGTCACAAAAAACACAGTATCCGTATTTAAGATCCCTGTTGCAAAGCCCACAATCGGCCCCAAAACCGTACTCACATTAATAAAAACATAGCGCAAACTAAACACAAATGCCTTTTGATCATAAGGCGCGACTTCACTGATAATCGTCTGGCCGGTTGTTTCAATAAATGAGCGACACGCACCGATCATTAAAAAAGAAGCCAGCACACCCAAGACAATCCAGATTTTTTGCTCGACAAAAATACTCAGACAGCCTAAAAGCAAAAATACGCTTGCATAAAGATAGGTAAATTTCTGAATCACTTGAATCGGCGTGCTGCGGCGATAAAATCGAGCGCCAAAGCTTGAGCTGAGACTTTGCATTAAATAAGACCCACCCAAAGCCAAGCCAGGCCAAAATAAGGCAATATGCTTTTTAACCACGAGAATGGTGGTAATATAAGGCAGCACCATCGAAGTGCCAAAGCGCGACAGCAGTGTCCCCAATAATACTAACCAAATTAATCCAGGCAGTTTTAAGCTTTTTATCAAAACAACACCCCGCCTTGCTCTTCCCAAACCATCAACTGTGCATAGTCTTCCAGTAACTGATCTTGATTGTGATGCGCTAATAGAACAAATGCAACCGTATCGCTTAATGCCTGCGGCGTATTCAATAAAGTTCCAGGCTGCTTCAGCACAAAATGCTCTTGATAGCTAGATAACTGTTGCAAGAGTGCTGCATTGAATGGAGACATCTTCCGCGGCTGCCAATTTTGCAAACACACAATACGCCCATAATCTGCACGCATATTATCTTGGAAAGCGCCAGCTAAATTGAGCCCAAAGCTTTGAGCGAGCATACTCACCTGATCAAAGCCAAAATTGAGCTGATGTAATTTATTTGAAAAACCATATGCACCTGAAATACGAGGGTTCACTTCAATGAGACGAGGCCCTGCATCCGTCATAAAAATTTCAGTATGCGCCATCCCTTCTCTAAATTGCACGGCATTCAGCACAGCAAAGATAAAATCCTGGCACACATCCCATTCTGGGGAGCTGCGCTCGATATTACCAAAAAATCGACAAATAGGACTGCCCTGATAATATGTTTTAGCATAGCGCTGAAGCCCTACCAGCTTATGTGTTCCACCGATGCTCACCGTATCAAGCAGATACTCCTCACCAAACACACATTCTTGAATAACGTATTCTTCAACATCACGACCAATCATCAGATGATCCACCTCGCGCGTCAACCAGGCGTCCAGATCAGCCATACTTTCACACTTTTTCACACCGAGTGATGAGCTACCATTGACAGGTTTCACAATCACGGGAAATTGAAAGGTTTCAAGTGCGGCACGATGTTCAGCAGTCAGCTGCTTGCCCGTTATTTTAATTTGCGGAATAAACGGCAAGCCGGCTATACGCAACGCTTCCTGCATCGCATATTTATTACAACGCTGCAATGAACTTGCTGGAT
>CAXNIG010000089.1:0-4518 GCA_964202445.1 Pseudomonadota bacterium | reverse complement strand
AAGGATGGTTAATCAGCAAAAATTCCATCACTGCTTTTTGATAGGAAATGGCTTTAGGAGATTTAGTATGGACGACCATTCCATCTGCAACCGGGGTTGCACATGCAGGAATCGGCTTCCGTGAATTCACTACATCCACCAAACACATCCGGCAATTCGCTGCAACTGATAATTTTTTATGATAACAAAAGCGAGGGATCTTAATATTCGCATTGTCTGCCGCCTCAATAATCATTGACCCTTGAGGCACATCCATCTCTATGCCATCAATTGTAATCTTAACCAGCGGCGCTGTACTCATTTATACTTCCATCAAATACATGTCGGCTTATTTTACCTGGAATCGCGCTTCATGACAATCCTGTTGTAGGAATTTTCACTCTAAAAAATCTAAGTCCTGTTCAGTCAAAATAGGCAGCCCCAAGGCTTTGGCTTTCTCAAATTTTGAACCAGGATTGTCACCCACAATCACATGCGTCGTTTGCTTCGAAACTGAATCACTGACTTTAGCACCCAGACTGACTAATTTTGCTTTCACTTCATGCCGGCCCAAAGTATGCAAGGTACCGGTGATGACGAAAGTCTGGCCCTTTAAGGGGAGATGTGTACTTTTATGCGGCCAGTTCACGCCCATCGCCAACAAATCTAAAATCATATTTTGATGCGCAGGCTCTGCAAAATAAGTCACCAGACTTTTAGCAATCACCGGGCCAATTTCAGGAAGCGCTAAAAAATCCGCTTCTGTCGCAGCAAACAAAGCATCCACCGAGTCAAAGGAATCTGCTAGTGAGTGAGCAGTCACCTCACCCACTTCATGAATCCCCAAGGCAAAAAGCAGTTGACCAAAACGCGTGTGCTTACTTTTTTCAATTGCCGCTAACAGATTATCAACCGAACGCTCACCCATCCGCTCCAGTTGTAATAAGCTATCACGGTTTAAACGATAAAAATCAACCGGGGTCACAACGATCCCTTGCTCAACCATCTGCGCAATTTGACGCGGGCCCAAACCATCGATATTCATTGCACCTTTTGCCACAAAATGTTGCAAGCGTGCCAGATGTTGTGCACCGCATAAGACACCGCGTGGACAACGAATTGCAACCTGCCCTGGCACCTCCTCTAATGTCGCCTGACACTCAGGGCAGGTCAGAGGAAATACAATAGGCCTGGCATCAAGAGGCCGCTTTTCGGCAAGAGAACGCACGACTTCAGGAATCACATCCCCCGCACGTTGAATAATCACCTGATCACCAATCTGCAAATTTTTACGTAAAATCTCATCCTGATTATGTAAAGTGGCATGCGAAACAGTGACGCCACCCACCATCGCCGGCAAGAGAATGGCTACCGGCGTAATGACTCCGGTCCGCCCAACTTGAAACGCCACATCCAACAAAGTCGTTTCCACCTGCATGGCTGCAAATTTATGGGCCAAAGCAAAGCGGGGCGCTCTGGCCACAAAGCCAAGCTCCTGCTGCAGCGCAAAATGATTTACTTTATAGACAATGCCATCGATTTCAAAAGGCAGGTTCTCGCGCAGACCTTCTATTTTATGATAAAAATTCAGGCACTCCTGCATAGAATGCGCCACCACCTGCAGCCCAGTCAAGCAGAAACCCCACTCTTCCAAACACAGCAAAAGAGCACTCTGAGAAACCGGACGCTGCCACCCTGCGGCAAAACCAACGCCATACGCAAAAAAATGTAATTCACGCACGGCCGTAACGCGAGCATCCAACTGGCGCAAGCTGCCTGCTGCCGCATTACGTGGATTGGCAAATTGCTTTTCACCCGACTGATTCAAAACCGCAAACGCAGCTTTGGTCATATACACTTCACCCCGAATTTCAATTTTTTCAGGTGGCGCATGGGTATTAAGCCGTTGCGGGATATCAGCAATTGTCATAATATTAGCCGTGATATTTTCACCGACCTCTCCATCCCCTCGCGTTGCAGCCAATACGAGCTGCCCCTTCTCGTAGGTTAATGAGACGGCCAGGCCATCAATTTTTGGCTCACAACACAACTCAAGGGCTGCATTGGGTTGCTCCTCTTGAATACGCTTGATAAACTTTGCAACATCCTCCTCAGAAAAGCCATTATTCAAAGACATGAGTGGCTCAAGATGCCGAAGCGCTGCAAAAGTCTCCAAGGCTTTTGCACCAATTTGTGTGGTCACTGAATCAGTCAGGGCTAACTCAGGAAACTGCGATTCCAAAGCAGATAATTCCTGATACAAGGCATCATATACCGCATCGGCAACCAGAGGCTGATCCAAACGATGATACGCATCGTGATAGATTTGCAATTGTTGCCTGAGCTGTTCAATTTTATTTTTCATCGCCTATCAGTATACGCAAAACAAAGCCGACAAAAAAGAGTCGCGCGCAATCACTTTACAAAAGATCAACATCACCCCGGGCAACAGGCACCGCAAACTTTTCTTACACGCGCACGGCACCTATCCCAAAATGTTGCTGAAATAACAGGTGGAAGTTTAGGCGGCACTCTAGCATCGTTCGGTCTTTTTGCTCCGATGGGATTATCAATCATCCTGCAAGCAGGTTTTACAGCTCGATTTTGATAAAGCGCACTCAAAATACTATTCATAAAATCTCGACAGCTCTTGCTACGAGCATAATCTAATGGAGTTAAGCCAGAGCGATCCGCTTGATTAAATTTTTTCATGAAGTCTTCTACAGATCGAACATCTTTATTCAAAGTCACATAAACCTTCAAAACAAGTCGTACAATATCTGCATTTACACTCGACTTTAAACAAAACAAATAATGCAATGGTGTTTTATTGTCCCAGGTTTTTTCCTTGATAAAACTAATTCCATATTGTTTCAAGTGCGCTTTGATCATTGCAACGGTTACATCTTTACGCTGCAGTAAATCACAGACAGGATGCGCGCTTCTAGATTGCAACGCTGTACCACGCAAAATAAAACACCTCAATAATTTAATTGCGATATAATATCATGATTTTTTTAATATAGCGAGTTGAGCAACGCAAAAAAATGGGGACAGGTTTTTTTGACACAGTCTGCGCCATCAATCACTACACCCGGCACTCTTAAACCAATCAGAGCATGAGACATGGCGATGCGATGATCTCGGTGACTATCAATCACTGCACCCTTCAGATCGCTGGGGTAAATCGTGATGCTGTCTTCGGTTGTGGTCACTTTGGCACCTAGGCGCGTCAGGCCTTGACGCATGGCTTCCACTCGATCAGATTCCTGCAGGCGGGTATGCCTCAAGCCTTTAATCGTTGTTGGACTATTTGCAAATGGGCATAGTGCAGCTAAAGTCATAAAGGTATCGCTCATGCCGGCAAAATCAATCTCACCCAAACCCTGCAAAACTTTGGGACCTTGCACCCTTACGCCTTCTGCATGCTCGGCAATCTGTGCACCCATTTTTTCTAAGACATTTAAAAAACGAATATCGCCTTGCAATACTTGGCGATGCAAGCCTTTCACTAGAATGTCTCCAGCAGTTAACGCCGCAGCTGCAAAAAAGTAAGAAGCGGTGGATGCATCAGGCTCAATCGCATATTCACAGGCGTGATATATGCTTGGCAAAACCTGCACTACATTTCCTTGCAATTCAGCCTGAACGCCAAAATCAGCCATCATGTCCAAACTAACCCGCACATAGGGCTTAGTTGCGATATGATCTGCAAAAATAGTGATGGGGCCTCTCGCTTTCGGTGCCGCAAGGAGCAAGCCTGAAAAAAACTGACTGCTATCGCGAATATCCACTTCAATCACCCCACCAGAAAGCCCGTGGCTTTCAAGTCGCAAAGGCAGAAATCCCTCCGCCCCTTGATAATCAATTTTGACGCCCAGTGCAATCAGCCCGTCCAACATCGGTTTAAGCGGCCTTTCAGATAAGCGCTCTGATCCATAAAACTCACAGGACCCACCCAGAGCCGCCACAATGGGAATTAAAAAACGCGCGACGGTTCCAGCATCACGACAATTAATTTTTTGATTTTGCGTAAAAGCACGAACCCCCGTTACTTTTAATTCATCTGCCGCAACTTTCTCAAGCGGCACCCCCAAACTTTGCAAAGCCACATAACACGCTTCTGTATCATCACTCCAAAGTAAACCCTTGAGATGGGTCACACCTTCAGCCATCGCCGCCAAAAGCAGCGCACGGTTGCTCAGACTTTTCGAGCCAGGAACCGTCACTGCACCAACAAGCGCAGCTTCTGCACACCGAATTTTCTGCTGTAGCACGGATTTATTCCTTCTGAAATTACGTTAGAATGGATTATCTTAACAGAACCGGGAATGTGGCGCAAAATGTTAAAATTTAAAAAATACCAGCCTTATGCCGTTGTGTTCACTGCGGCTTTGTTTTTTATGTTTGAATTTATCAATATGAACAGCTTCAACGCCCTGAATGATCAACTGCGCAGCGCTTTTCAGGTGAATGCTTTGCAAGTCAGTAATTTGTCAGCCATGTACTTTTATGCAAATGTACTGTTTTTGATTCCAG
>CAXNIG010000088.1:0-4530 GCA_964202445.1 Pseudomonadota bacterium | reverse complement strand
TACTGCGCATTTTGAAAAAGGAATGGATTGTCAGGATGAAAGTGATCAATTTAAAAATCTTCGACCTGCTTTATTGGTCTCGCCGGAAAGTACGCCCTCCCCTACGATTAAGTTGATTTTGAAAACGGATCCGCAAGCTTGTGCTATGATTAATAAAGGTTATTATTGTAGGGTGCCGTAATGAGAAATATTTTAGTCACCGGCGGGTGATTAATTTGCGCTGCGGTGTTCTGGCGATGCGCCGATTTGTTATGAGGATGTGCCTTATCAATTGTTAATTAAGTTGTTGTTAGCGCAAGGGCTGAGTCAATTTCGTAAGCAGCATGCTTAAAGATGGACAGAATGCTAATTTGATAGGCTCTTGAAATCAAGCAGCCGCGGTAGCTCACTGATCATGTACAAAGGCACGGACAAAAGACCATTGGTAAAGGACAGGGGCAGGGGCGAAATGCGCACTGAAAGGGCATTCGGATGTTCCAGCTGATATTGTTGTAAGGATCTTAATTTTCCGGTTTTTCCTGACTTCACTTCAATGGGATAAATGCGGCCATTGTGGACCATAACATAGTCGACCTCCGCAAGGCCCGCTCCTGTCCGCGTCCAAAAATAAAGCTTTGCTTTTTCATAGGGGGGAGCATAAGCAAGGAGCTCCTGCCCTACAAACTGTTCAGCAAGCGCACCTTGATTTAAGAGCATGATATCTTCGCCTAATAAGAGTGCGGCATCAAGTTGATTGAAGCGTTTGACCAGCCCCACATCGATGAAATTGAGTTTAAATTGCTTTTCATTCAATGTTGCATCCAGTGGCAATCCCTGTGCGCTGGTTGCGTGGATACGTTGCAGCACAGCCGCATCTTCCAGGGCGGAAAGGGCCCGTTTTAATTCGCGAGAGCGAGTCTCCTGATCGATTTTATTGTATTTTATTTGCTGGCCAATCAGTAAGGGTGCCTGTCGAAAACAATGCCGTAGATGAACGGGGTCGGCAATATTGCTGTAATGCCCAAAATCTTTTTCATAAGTTTCAATGATGCTGGCTTGAATCGCTTGCATTCCATGCAGATTTTGATTTTCTTTATAGTCATTCAGTACCTCAGGCATTCCCCCCAGCCACAGATAGCGCTTGAGTTGCTGTAAAAGATGTGCGTGAACTGCCTCGGGTACTGGCTCATCAGGCGTCGCTTTTTCAATGTAGGAAAGAGCTTGAGGGCTATAAGCCCATAAAAATTCTTTAAACGATAATGGGTAAAGGTATAAGAAAGATACCCGTCCAACAGGCATGCGATATTCTGCTTGGTTAAGCGTGAGCTCCAGCAGTGAGCCTGCACCAATCACATGCAGTTCCGGCATGATTTCCTTGAAATAACGCAGCGCTTGGATTGCCTCAGGGCAATCTTGAATTTCATCCAAAAATAAAAGCGTTTCATTGGGTATGATCGGCTGTCCAGACAGTAGGCTAAGTGCATCGCAAATCTCTTTTGGGTGTAAACTTTGGAAGCATTTTTTAAATGTAGGGGTGAGTTCAAAATTGATGGTAAGCAGATTTTTAAATTTTTCATTTCCAAATGCTTCGATCAGAGAAGATTTGCCAACCTGGCGTGCGCCCCTGATCAATAAAGGTTTGCGTAGCTTTTGAATGCGCCATATTTCCAGGTCTTTTTTAAGTTGTCTTTCAAGCATCGCTTTACTTTTTTGGATATTTTCATAGGGTGATTATAACCTATTTTGGCTAAAATAGGGGGGTATTTTTTTCTGGTTAACTTAAAAATCCTAACAAATACAGTGGAATGGTTTTTTTGCTTCCCACGAGTAGGCCATCGGCGAAAACATATCCAGATGGCAAGTCTTGAATCTGTTTAGTTGTTTTATTTTGGCCACCAATTTCGAGTGCTCAAGAAAAAAAGATGATCCGGAGAGGCGTACAGCGCTTTGCCTTGTAATGCGCCTTGTTCAAGCCCTTTTTGTAAAAGGAGAGTGGTTTTACCGACGCCTCGGCTGCCCATAATTCCTGTGATATAATTGTCGAGTGTAATTTTATCAAATTGTTCAGGGTGATAAAGGGTATTCTGTTGAAATTGCGACAAAATAATCTGCTGTGTTTCAAATAAAATATGCATAAGCTGCTTCATTAATTGGATTGTAGTCTAATGATTTCAACCTTTTTATTGAATTTCAATCCAATTAAGCTGAAGGGCACTTTTGAAAAAAAGTGAGTGGCTGTACCGTCAAAAGGGCCCTTGACATGCCGGCCAATAATGATATATACCCTCTGGTATAAACCATGAAATAGGAGGCGGCATGCAAACTGCTAAATTATTTAAAAATGGCCGTAGTCAGGCAGTGCGATTGCCAAAAGAAATGCAGTTCTCTGGTAGTGAGGTGTTTATCAAGAGGGTAGGTGATCATGTCGAATTGAGTCAAAAGCCTAAAACATGGGAAGCCATTTTTGAGCGTATTTGGGCGGTGGGTGATGGAGCGCCAGGCGATATCCCTGAGGTTTCGGATCAAGAGTTGCCGCCATTGGATGAGATCACTTTATGAATGTTATGCTTGATAGTGATATTTGCATTTATCTGTTAAACGGAAAATATCCACAGTTGCTTAAAAAAATGAGTGCGTTCCCAGTGGGTGCTTTAAGCATTTCAAGTATCGTGTTGGCAGAGCTAGAAAATGGTATTGAGTTAAGTGTGCATGCTGAGCAGAATCGCGCACGCTTGACCTTGTTTCTAGCAGAAATTGAAGTCTTGTCATTTGATGCTGCAGCCGCTCAAGTTTATGGGGTTGTTCGTTCTCAATTGACCAAAAAAGGCGTGATCATCGGAGCAAATAATCTTTTGATCGCTGCGCATGCACTCAGTGTCAATCGTGCCCTGGTCACAAATAATCATCGTGAGTTTAGCCGAGTTTCAACATTGAAAGTTTTGGACTGGTTGGCTGAGCCTTAAGATGCTCAATAGCTGTTGGTATAATTTTCGGTTTGAGTTTTAACTGGAGGTATAGTACCATGCCCCTATTCAATGATCATTGTAGGCCGGCCAATGCAAAAATTAGTTAATCCAAAGCTGTTGTTTATTAATGCAGTTATTTTTTTGTTTATTTTTATTTTTGTCATGATGTTCCCCATGATGCATGATGATCTCGCTTGGTCAAATATTAATGCTTTAGCGAATCATACCATATTCCCGCATATCGTCTCAGATTATAAGACTTGGACAGGGAGAATATCCGCACAATTCTTGATTTATATTTTTATGCATCGGGACTACAATGCTGTGAGCGTCCCTGTGATGGCAATGATTACTGGGTTTTCTTTTGTTGTGTTGGTGCAGATTTCATATCGGCTTATTTTTTTAGAGCGCGCTTTAGATGAGCATTTAAATCGCTATATGATTTTAGTGCTTTTGCTGATTTTTTATTTTAAGGATATTCATTCATTTGTTGCAATGATTGGCTTTAAAACCATATCAGTACAATACCTATGGGGCATGGTTTTTGCAGTTTGGCTACTGCTCAACTTGGATCGTTCGGATAGGAAGGATCGCACAATCAATTTCTTCATTTATGGACTTTTGGGTTTGTTGATTGGGCTTTATAATGAAATGATTTTTCCATGTATTTTGTTTTATTTTATATTAAGACTGAATGCTGTGGTGAGGAATCGTGCGTTTATTTCATACTTGATTGGGTTGTTTGTGGGCTTTTTGATTCTTATTGCTGCGCCTGGAAATTACATTCGCAAAGCGAGCGCTATGATTGAGACTCATACTGTAGGTGTCCATTATTCGTTATATGAGAAAGTAAAAATATTATTCAGTCTGTATGCTCATCAAGCTCACTTTAAGATAGAGTGCGTTATTGTGGTTGGGATTCTGTTAATATTGGCTTTTATTTTGAAGCAGCGTATTGGATATCCACTTAAATTGATGCTGGGTGCGATCTTCTCGTTATTGATTCTGACGCCAGTTGCTTATTATTACAATGGAGTTATCAGTGGGCGTGTGACTTTTATTTCTGATATGCTGTTGTTTTATGCTTTGATTTATTTAGTGGTTTTAAATTTTAGAGCGTTATTGCCGCACTGGAAATGGCCCTCTATTCATTGGAGCCTGCTCTGTACTGTCATGAGTATGTATTTTCTGGCTTTTTTATATGCAGGTTATCCTGCATATCAGTTTAATCAAGCAAGAATTGCTTTGATTAAAAGCACACCTGATGCAATCCATCATGATTTTGACTTCCCTGCTTTTTGCCCTGATCATATTAATAAATGGGTTGGAAAGGGCTTAATTATTAGTGCGATTAGTCCAGATCCAAAAAGCTGGGTGAATACAGTCTACGCACAATATTATGGTGCTGCATCAGTGCGTGAATTGCCGTGTCCTGATGTGGCGCATCATGATTAAAAATCAGGTTAAGAAATTAGTCCCTCCTGTATTTTGGCCGTGGATTCGTAGCGCGATTCGTTGTAAAGCACAATTACGTTCTCGCTGGGGCTATACAAAATGGTTGAAACAGCATGACCCAGATTCGGGA
>CAXNIG010000087.1:0-4539 GCA_964202445.1 Pseudomonadota bacterium | reverse complement strand
CATACTGTCAATGCCTTTGAGCAGGGTGATGAGTTGATTCTGGATATGGTGGGCATGCATGATGTTCCTGAAGGGATCGAAGCTTTTGTTGATGACGAATTATATTTGCCGAATCATTTGGTTCGCTGGACCTTTAATCTAAAAACACGCCAATTAAAAAAGCAAAAACGTGATTCGATGAATATGGAGTTTCCACGGATTGATGAACGGTTTACAGGGCAGCCGTATCGTCATTCTTATCTTGCCTCCAGTTTACATATAGAAGAGCCCAATGCTTTTGATTCGATCACGCATTTTGATGCGGTGAGTCAGAGCAAAGCAGTGCATTATCTGGGTGAAAACGCGATTCCGCTGGAACCGATTTTTGTGCCTAAATCGGCTGATGCCAAAGAAGGGGTAGGCTTTGTGCTGTTTTATGTCTATCGTAAACAGGAGCAACGGAGCGACCTCATGATTTTGGATGCACAAAATGTGGCAGGAGACCCGCTAGCCATCATTCAGTTGCCGCATGCGGTGCCGTTTGGATTTCATGGATGTTGGGTTGAAAATAAAAAAGGAGTACATTGAATATGGATTCGATAAATGCATTTGCATTAATTGAGCAATACATTGATGGCTGGAAAGAGAATAATTTAAACAAAATTGCTGGCTGTCTTACAGAAAATATCACCATTATTGAATCTCATGGGCCTACGTACTCAGGCATAGAGTCAGTCAACCACTGGTTTGATCTATGGTTAAAAGCACAAAGTCATGTTGTCAGATGGGATATCCATTCAATGCATTTTTGTGAACATAGCCAGGCCGCTTTTTGCGAATGGGACTTCGCCTGTGTGATCTCTGGCGTTGAATATGCTTTGCCTGGGGTGAGTGTGGTCAAGTTTTCAGGTCAAAAAATTAACTTGATCCATGAGTACAGAATGACTAAATCTCCGTGTCCATGGGATGGTCAGTGTTTACAGTCAGTATGATCTATAGGTGTTTTAGATTCTGTATCATGCTATTTTGAGAAGAGTGGTATAATCCGTATAATCAATTAAAGGGGAAATTAGATGGTTAAGCGTTGCATTCTTGTGCTCATGCTATTGAGTGCCGCTGCTTTTAGCGCAACTTGTTTTGCTCAAATATACAGCGCCAATGATGTACTGGCATTCACCAGAATTGCTTATGTTGTTGCATCGCCCAATGGCAAGCAAGTTGCTTTTATGACTTGGAATCGCAGTAAAACCAATCCCTATAACTGGCGATATGCTTTGAATCTTCAAAATGAAAATGGACTGGTCAAAGAAATAGCTCATGCTGATTATATTGGATCCGTAGATTGGTCGCCGGATGGGAAAAGGATTGCTTACATTGCAGCACAGGGTGAGAACCAAATATTATCAGTCTATCAACTGGCGAATCAACAGACCGTACCAGTCGTGACGCTTTCACGTTCTATAGATGCTTTGGAATGGTCGCCCTCTGGTCAGCAGATCGCTTTTGTTGCCGATGAAGCAACACAAAAAAGTCCTATTGACGATAGTCTGGTGAATGTCGCAGGCGGTGTGGTCAATGCTCAGATGTATTTAATCAACGATGTAGAGAGTAATGCCCCCATTAAACCGATTACGCCTGCTGATATCAATATTTCAGGCAGTGTATTTGGCGGAGGTTTTGATTGGTCTCCCAATGGTCATGCGATTGCCTTTGCCTATCAGCCGAGCTCTAAGGCGATCGATAGCTCGAAAAGTAAAGTGGCGGTTCTTGATTTAAGCACGCTCAAAATGACTCCTCTCTCTTTTTGTAATACGCATAGTTGTGGTCAACCTTTGTATTCACCAGATGGTCATTGGCTTGCCTTTGCGACGAATATCCTCGCCAGCGGAAAGGCCAAAGCATTGCTTGAAGATATCGGCACCCAAAACCAAATTTGTTTAGTTGGTCAAGCGGGTCAAACACATTGCTTACAAAATACATTCAATGGCAATCCTTACCTTTTGGGATGGAAATTTAATAGCCAGGCCGTCTATGTTGGGGATCAATACAAAATGGAAGGCCCGCAATTATATGAACTTAATGAAAACCCGAATGTGCCTGTGAAACTGGTCTCTACTCAAAAAGGTTTTATTGAGCCCTTAACCCTTTCCATTAACAGGTCACATCGCATTTTTGGATTTGGGCATGAGTCAGTTAATCAAGCGCCAGAGGTTTTTATCGCCTCTGCGGATGGTTTTAAGCTCACTCAAATTACCCATATGAATAAGCAGTTTGACAAACCTTTAGGTCAGGAACAGGTTCTCAATTGGCAGTCTACAGATGGAACAAATATTGAAGGTCTGTTAATCACTCCAGAAAATTACGATCCTAAGCGTAAATATCCCTTATATGTTGATGTGCATGGAGGGCCCGCTAGCGTTCAGGGGCAGCGTTATCTAGGCGGTTGTGATGAATATTCTGAACTATTGCCACCCACAACTTGTCCTGCAAATATCTTAAGCCTTGGCTATGTTATTTTACAGGTTAATTATCGGGGGAGTAATGGATATGGACTTAATTTTAGGGTAAAGAATTTTGGTGATTTTGGTGGAGGTGATTACAACGATATCATGACCGGGATCGATCATTTAATTCAACAGGGCGTGATTGACCCACATAAAATTGTGATTGCCGGATGGAGCTATGGGGGCTATTTGGCTGCCTGGGCGATATCACAGAGCAATCGTTTCTCTGGAGCGATTGATGGGGATGGTTTAACCGATTTAATTTCCTATACAGGGACATCGGACGATACTGATTTTTGTTTTCGTTATTTGGGCTCTTATTTTTGGGATGCGAATCAGCCTTTATATTGGGAGCGTTCACCGATTGCTCATGTGCAAAACATCAAAACGCCTCTATTAATCCTTGAGGGCGGGCAGGATATTCGCGTCCCACCCTCGCAAGCTGAAGAATTATATAACGCACTCACTGTTTTAAATAGACCAGTTAAAATGCTGATTGCCCCTCGGCAAGCGCACGAACCCAGTGATCCAGATACGATTGAAAAAGAGATCAATGCAATTGATCAGTGGTTGCAGAATGATGTCTCAAGCTCATAGCTTTTTGTCATAACATAATTGGGCTTGACTCTAATAGTAAATTAACATACAATATTTAAAATTACTATTAACCGAGGATGAAATCATGTGGGTTAGATCTTATGCAAAAGTTTATCAGGGCATTAAAAAAGAGGATGTCTGGCGTGTTTGGACTGACGTCAATCATTGGACAGATTGGCATGATGACTTGGACTATTGCAAAATGGATGCACCGTTTGCAGTGGGAAACTTTTTTATGTTGAAACCAAAAGGGGCCCCTGCAGTTAAAATCACTTTAACAGAAATTGTTAAAGGAAAAAAATTTACCGACTGTACGCGATTCTTTGGTGCCAAAATGTATGATACGCATGAGCTTGAAGAGACGCCAGATGGGCTGCGCCTTTCCAATACTTTGTGGGTGACTGGGCCAATGAAATGGCTATGGATTAAATTAGTGGCTAAAAATGTGGCAGACTCTGTCCCTTCTGAAAATCAGGCTTTGGTAGACTTGTTGAGGAAGGTGTCGTGAGTGATTCAGCATTTGGGTTTAAACGACCTGAGGACAGCCCAGGCTTATTGCTTTGGCAGACCACGACCACATGGCAGCGCCTGATTAAAAGCGCTCTTGCTGAATATGATATTTCGCATCCACAGTTTGTGATTATGGCGATTCTATTGTGGTTTACTGAAAAAGGTGAAGACCCCACACAAATTGCGATTATTCGCCTCTCAAAGCTTGATAAAATGACCGTTTCCCAGTCTTTGAAAAAATTATGCAAACAAGATTTAGTGGTACGTGCTGAACATGAGCAAGACACCCGGGCGAAGTCAGTTCATTTGACCAAGCAGGGCAAGACATTAGCGGCAAAGTTGGTGAAAATAGTTGAAAAAATAGATGCTGATTTTTTTGGCCAGTTAACGCAAAATGAAGGGGAATCATTAGTGCAAGTTCTGGGCGTATTAAATTCCAAATAAAAAGGACCCACCTGGATCCTTTTCTCATTTGCTGATATGCCCAAGTTATAACTTCGGAATGCCAGTAGTCCCTGCAAACATTTTATTGTTCATGGCTTCAACTACTTTACCCGTATGCGCATCGGACAAATGCGCATATCGCTTGACCATGCTCAAAGTTTTATGTCCGAGAACCTCAGCAATTTCTGCAAGACTAGCGCCATTCATAGCAAGATAAGAAGCAGCGCAGTGCCGTAGATCATGAAATGTAAAGTCTGTAATCTTCGCGCGCTGAAGGGCATAGATAAACGCACCGCGAATATGCATGGGCTTGCTTGGATCACGCTTACGTGGAAAGAGCAACAAATCCTGCCTGTTAATGGGGCAACGTGCTGCCTGCGCAGTCAGTAATTCAAGCGCATGACCCCGGAGAGGAATTTTACGCCGCTCATCATTCTTGGTTTCTTCGAGCCGAATAACTTTACGCTCCAAATCAACATTACCCCATTTTAGAGAAAGCAGTTCA
>CAXNIG010000086.1:0-4540 GCA_964202445.1 Pseudomonadota bacterium | reverse complement strand
ACTTTTCTAACAGTGCCTGAACTACGCCAGACAAATTTAGCAGACAGGCTTGATGCAATGTAATCTCAAATTGTTCAGCAAGTGCTTTTGCAACACAAGCTGGCAAGTTGTGATCTTTACAGAATTGAAATAACGCTTGGTTATAAGGTCTTTTAGTAAGCGCAGCAATGTCTGAGTCCCGACAACCACCCACCGATACCAAATGCTCTAATAGATCGATGAATGCTGATGGATAAGAAGATTTTCTTAATGCTTGATTCAAACCCTGATACAAGTCATTTGCTTCGCCTAGTTGGGATTTTATGTAATCGACTACTTGAGAAAAAATACTGATAAATAATGGCGTCCATCCTCTCAATGGTTGAGAGAGGGCAGTCATCAAGACGCGGTTGCATTCGTAAGGACTAAGCTCTACAACAGCTTCAAAGTCGGCATGCTCTATTCCAGGATTAACAACCCTAGCTCCAGCTCCGAGCACTGCAACCGGGGTTGGGCGAAAAGTGCTTTCAAGCCAAGCATCATCCACTACAAACTTTGTTTGGAATGCAGCATCAGCAAGTTTACCACCTTGTATTTTTTTTGCCCCACCCTTTGCACTTCCAAAGAGCAACGAAAAATAACTGGCAATATCGGCAATTTCAGGATCTAATTGATAATCATTTAATTGTTTATTAAATACAGCTATTTCGTCGCGACTTGCTTCTGTAAGCGTAAAACTTTCCGAGACATCATATGCATCAAACAATGCTGAAAGCATATGGAGCGGGTCTTTAAGTTCAGAATTCCATGCATTCAAGCAGTGAGAATATTTATTGAAATTAGCACGCGCTTTTTCAACGAGCACATAATCCGCAACAGTGGCTTTAAACTCGGAAGAAAATGCACCGTGATACTCATGAATCAAGCCTTGCAATCTGATTGACCTCGTTTGTCGATGACCCCACTCAGAAATTTTTAATTGCAAAATAAACGCAACGTTTTGCCAGAATAAACTGCCTTCACTGGGATTAATTTTTTTCAGTTCATCAGGAGAACAAAGTGCTTCTAAAGCAGCTTTCGCATGTACAGGGTTAATCCCTTTATTCGCAAATTCACAGTGAAATGACAGCTGGTATTCGTCCGTGAGTAAAAGAGTGGACAGTTCTCCAAGAAATGGCTCTAATAGAGCTGCAGATTCGGTTTGTACAGGATTAGCCCAATCCAGCATCAACTTTTGGTAAGCGGCATCACCTTGTTCTTGCTTGTATTCTTCCAGCCGGATAACCACTGCTTCTGCAATTAAAGTTTGAGCGTAACTCGCAACTGTGTGCGGAAAAAACAAACGCTGACGCACACCATCTAAAACAGGCTCTAAACCGTATATTGATGTCATCAGGCCATGACGCACCCCTGTATGACAAATACCTGTGCTCACTGCTCGAAATTCGGTGGTCAAACGATTTACACGCTCTTTACGTAAAACCTCATTAAGCAAAGGATCATCAGGAGCACCTGGGAAAAACTTTCCTTCAAGATCTTCTAAAAAAAGAAAAAGCTGAAAAAAAACGTTTTTCAGTGGGAAGGTGCCGAGCACATCAACCTCACCATTAAAGTAAATAGCCCGATCATACGAATCTATTTCCTCATTCAGTTTTTGGCTAATAGCTACTGCTAAGTCATGATCAACAGCCCCATTCAATAAACAGTAGCTCCTAATAAATCTACGGTGAATGTCATGCAGCTCTTCTGGAAGTGGAATGAGATTTTTGAGTTGGATTAAAAACCATGCCAGTGATGCTGTCAAGGCAGGATCATGCGTGCCGTCTCTCTGTAAAGCAATTTCTTGGGAACGACGATACATTATTTTTTCTCCTGATCAGATGAAAGATAAAAGGCAATGCGAACAGCGCGATAATGCCAGCATATTATAATAATTTTTATTTAAAATCAAGTTCACTGTTTCGTCGTGTTTCGTCGCATTATAAAACCTGAAATTTAAACCATTAATAGTATAACTTGAAAACTGTATAAAAATAAACTATACTGCGTTTTTTAAATAATAAGCGCAGAATGAACATCACGCAATTACTAGAAATGGCTACGCAGCACCAGGCATCTGATTTACACTTGTCAATTGGCTACCCTCCCATGATCCGCAAACATGGGCGCTTGCAGAAATTGCAGGCTGCAGCACTGACTGCGGATGAGATGAGTGCTTTTTGCTATCAGCTTACGCCAGTGGAACTGCGGGAAATTTTTTTGCAGGAACTGGACTTAGACTTTGCCTATCATCTGCATCCCATTGGCCGCTTTCGCGTGAATTTATTTAATGACCAAAAAGGCATTGCCCTCGCCCTAAGAGTGATTGCAGAGACCATCCCTTCGCTCAGCCAGTATAAAAATCAAGAGCTCATGCGTAAAACACTACAGCACTCCTCCGGGGGTTTAATTTTAGTGACGGGTGCAACAGGATCTGGCAAAAGCACTACTTTAGCCGCCATGCTGGAATCTTTAAATCAAAGCCAACCCTGGCATATCATTACCCTAGAGGATCCTATTGAGTTTGTTTATCAAGGCAAAAAAGCCATGATTCATCAACGTGAGGTTGGCCGAGATGTGCATGGTTTTGGTCAAGGCCTACGCGCTGCACTGCGGGAAGATCCTGATGTCATTTTAGTGGGTGAGCTGCGTGATCTTGCAACCATTCGCCTCGCTCTGCAAGCTGCAGAAACCGGTCATTTAGTACTGGCCACACTTCATGCAAACAGCGCAGCCAAAAGCATCGATCGCCTGATTGACAGCTTCCCAGGCGACGAAAAAAACCTAATCCGCACGATTTTGTCAGAAAGCCTCATTGCTATTTTTCACCAAACCTTAGTCAGCCGCAATGACCATAGTGAGCGCCAACTGATCCAAGAAATTCTAATCAACACCCCCGCGATTCGCAATTTAATCCGCGAACATAAACTAGCCCAAATTGAAGCCACCATGGAAATTTCACGCCCACAAGGTATGATCACCCTAGCCCAAGCCTTACGAGAAGCCGCTTTTTAAACTCGCATAGTCTTGATACAAACCTATCGTTCTGATTTTAAAAAAATATGGCCGACGACAGGAATATGCATCTTTGTGGAACACAAGACTTCTTCATCACGAGGCTATCCTGCCAGCAGCCCTCGCTCCTTGTCTTGACTTGTGACTCACAAACAAGATAGGCTTAGATTTTAAAAACCTGGAACATTCTATGAAACGCTTTTTGAATTTGTTTAGCATGGCTGTGATCTGCAGCGTGAGCCTCTGTGCCTGTGGGTATCAAAAAGTTCCTGCGCCTCCGCCAAGCTATAATACACCCATGCCCAATTTAAATAGCAATAGCCTTCCTCGATTACACCCCACTTTGGTTTTACAAAAGACCACTCCCGTCAATAAATTAAGTCAGTCTTAAACACCCTCTTGAAATCTTTTGCATCTGCCCCCATCTACTTTGAGACATGATTCAACAAAGGATGAGGATGACAAAAAAAGCAGATGACAACGCTCCAGAAAATACAGTATCTGAGCCTGAGTACAAAAAACTACTCGCTCATGAGCAAATTGAATTTCTGGAAAAAGAATGGGCCGCTAGCCAAGCAAAAGCCACAGAAAACTGGGATAAGCTTTTGCGCGCTATGGCCGAAATGGAAAACATTAAACGCCGTGCAGAGCGAGATGTCAGCAGCGCCCATAAATATGCACTAGACCGCTTTATTGATACTCTTCTGCCTGTTGCAGACAGCCTGGAGCAGGCCTTATTAAACTGCAAAGAAGAAGACGCAACACTGCGCGCAGGCTTAGAAATGACTCTGAATATATTTATTCAAGGCCTGGGCAAATTTGGCGTGAAATTGGTCGATCCAGCCAACCAGAATTTTGACCCGAATCTTCATGAAGCCATGATGATGCAGGAGTCCGCCGATCACCCTAACAACACGGTCATCTCTGTCATGCAAAAAGGATATGTTTTACATGATCGACTGATTCGACCTGCACGTGTAATCGTCAGCAAAGGGGCTTGAAATTTTTAAATCCACCCCCATCTACTAAACAGTACAAATACTTTTAAAGGAGAAATATAAAATGGCAAAAGCAATCGGAATCGACTTAGGCACCACCAATTCATGCGTCGCTGTAATGGAAGGCGGCACCTGGAAAGTTATTGAAAATGCAGAAGGTGCACGCACCACACCTTCGATCGTTGCGATCACCAATGAAGGCGAAACCATCGTTGGGCAAGCCGCCAAACGTCAAGCTGTGACGAATTCAAAGAATACTTTCGCAGCGGTTAAGCGTTTGATCGGTCGCAAATTTGATGATAAAGAAATTAAAGAACATGTAATCCCTCACACCGCATATAAAATTGTCAAAGCAGATAACGGCGATGCCTGGACTGAAGACGAAAAAGGCAATCGTCGTGCTCCCCCACAAATTTCGGCCGAAGTATTACGTAAAATGAAAAAAACAGCTGAAGATTATTTAGGTGAAACCGTCACCGAAGCAGTCATCACAGTACCGGCTTACTTTA
>CAXNIG010000085.1:0-4549 GCA_964202445.1 Pseudomonadota bacterium | reverse complement strand
TGGCACTGGTTTTACGCTGGATCTTGCTGCGTTTAAGATGCCGTTTGTGTTTAAAGCGTGCGCAGAATCCGAGGCTCAGACTGACCTCGTGTATGCAGAGGATCAGTGGCCCTTACCACTGAATTTTTTTGATTTGATTGTCTTGCATCATCCTCTGGAGCAAAAGCGCAAGATGGATCTTTTGATTCAAGCCGCGAAGCAAGCCTTGCGCCCAGATGGAGTATTGATAGTGACGGGGTTTAATCGGCGAATTTTAACGGTGTTAAGCAGTTTGGAGCAGCAGGACTTTTGTTGTAAAGTGCATCGGTTTAATCTGTGTCGGATGGAGAGCTTGAGCCATTGGGTGGGCAAAATGTTGCCTTTTTTAAGCAAAGGATTTGTGATTGAGGCGCGTATTGATACGGTTTCTTTAACCCCTTTGCAGGAAAAAAACCTCAGCCAATTGATGGCGCGGCTTTTGCCTGTGAGTCAAGCGACGGCTAATCCTGTGATGAGGCGGGATGAGCATGAATCCTAAAGTGCAGATTTATACGGATGGAGCCTGTTCAGGCAATCCGGGCCCGGGTGGCTGGGCATATTTATTACGGTATGGTGAATATGAAAAATTAAGCTCAGGGTTTGAGGCACATACAACCAATAACAAAATGGAGTTGCAGGCGGTCATTGAGGCGCTCAAAGCTTTGAAAAAGGCCTGTGCCATTGCGGTGTATACCGATTCGCAATACGTGCGGAAGGGTATGCTGGAATGGATTGCGGGCTGGCAAAAAAAAGGGTGGAAAAATGCCAAAGGAGAGGCGGTTAAAAATCAGGAGCTCTGGCAGGAATTACTGGCATTAAGTCGTATTCACAGCATTGAGTGGCACTGGGTAAAAGGGCATAGTGGTCATCCAGAAAATGACCGAGTGGATGAGGCTGCACGCCTTGCAGTAAAAGGAAATATAGTATGACAAGACAAATTATTTTAGATACAGAAACAACCGGTTTGAGTCCGCAGAAAGGGGATCGAGTCATCGAATTGGGTTTGCTTGAGCTGATGGATCGCCGCCCGACTGGTCGCGTCATGCAGCTTTATTTTAATCCAGATCGCTTGGTGGATGCGGGTGCCATGCGGGTGCATGGGATTAGCAATGAGTTTTTGCAGGATAAGCCGCGATTTTATGAGTGTATTGAAGAGGTGATGGGGTTTATTCAAGGTGCAGAATTAGTGATTCATAATGCAGAATTTGATTTGGGCTTTTTAAATTATGAGTTATCTCTGTTGCGTCGCAATCCTTACGGTAAAATGGAAGATCATTGCGTAATTGTCGATACCCTAGTTTTGGCACGTAAATTACATGCAGGTCAGCGAAATTCATTGGATGCACTGTGTAAGCGTTATGATATTAATAATCAGCATCGTGATTTACACGGTGCGTTATTGGATGCAGAAATTTTAGCTCAGGTCTATCTCGCCATGACCGGTGGCCAGGAAAAGCTGTTTGCAGAAGTTGAAAATACTGTTGCAGCAGCGGCTCGGTCACAGTCTATTGAAGTCATTTCTCGGCATTATGATCTCTGTTTAGTCAAAGCCTCTGACGCAGAATTAATGGCTCATCAAGCTTATGTGGATCAGCTGGGTTAAGTGTGTTAAGAATGAGCGAGACGATGCCAGGTTTGCGTGCGACCCAAGAGTGGAATATCAATATAGCCGCGGACTTGTAAGCTTTGGCCGTCGGCTGAGGGGGTGAGCATCGCCTGATAGATGTGCGCTGCTTCGGGGTCTAAAATTTGTCCGCCTTGATAATCATGAGTAGAGGCATTGTAAGTCATGCCCCACAGAATACGCATGCCCATCACCGGCTGATTGGTAAAGGGGGCGGGGCAATTAGGGCAGGTGTCGTGAGGCATGATGCCATTGACGGGATAGCCGCCGACAACCTTGCCATACAATAGATTGTTTTGCGCATAAATTTGAATAATGGCTTTAGGTTGATGGCTGTGATCATCAATGATTTGCCAGTAGCCGGTGATGTTGGGAATTGCTGCGGCTGCTTGTATACTTGTCTCGACACTAAGGCCCAGAAGGCTCAATAAAAAAAGAGGGATCAGTTTGTGCATGAATGGCTCCTTTATTTTTCCAGCTTCTCCATTTGAGTTTGCATCCATTGATGCACTTCTTGATTGATCACCTCGGCTGTTTTACCGGTTTGGTCAATCGCTTTACCAATAATGATAGTGATGCGTCCAGGGCGTTTAATAAATTCATTGCGACGCCAGCAGGAGCCTGAATTATGTGCGATGGGGATGATCGGCACCTGACAGCTAGACGCTAGGGTCACCCCTGTTCGATGAAATTTGGGATGTTGTTTAGGTGCGACGCGCGTGCCTTCAGGAAAAATAATAATAGAGAGGCCTTCTGCAAGGCGGGCTTTCCCTACGGATAATACTTTTTTAAATGCGCTGACCCCCGCGCTGCGGTTGATAGGAATGGCGCGGCAAATTTTCATAGACCAGCCAAAAAACGGAATTTTTAACAGTGCTTCTTTACAAACAAAACAATTGGGAGTGAGGAGGCCGGTAAAGACCATCGTCTCCCAGGCAGACTGATGTTTAGAAAGATAAACAACCGGGGTATTGGGGATATTTTCTTTGCCTAAAATCTGGTAAGACATGCCACAAATCAAGCGGCCAGTCAGGGCAATGCTATGTGCCCAGCCACGACTAATTTGCATGCGTCCATAACGAAAAGGCAGGGGCAATACAATAAATAATAGGCTGGTAAAAATAAGGACTAAGATGGCCACAATGAAATAAAACAAAGCCGCGCGAGCTGCTAAAAATAAAGTATACATGTTTGCCTATCTAAAACTAATTCAGCATTGTTGAGTAAAAGGGGTCATTTGTCAAGTTGGTCATTTTTAATAAGGTCGCATCGTGTGTTCGATATTGCTGATGATGCCTTGCAGGATTTTGACTTCATTAACTTCGAGTTGGGCGCGTTGAAATAAGCGGCGCATCTTTTGCATCATGATTTTATCATGGCCTGGTTTTAAAAAGTCGATCGTATGTAATAGGGATTCCAGTCGCGTGTACATGCGCTCTGTATCGTCATGAGAGGCTAGGGTGGGCAGGGGTTGAGGTGCGGGTGGGGTATTGAGTGCCATGAGCAATTCATAGCAGACGACTTGCACGGCTTGGGATAGATTGAGCGAGGAGAAGTCCTCGGCGGTGGGAATGCGGACTTGATAGTGGCAAAGCTTGAGTTCAGCATTGGAGAGGCCTGTGCTTTCTGTGCCAAATAAAATGCCCACCTGATTGCCAGAGGCTTGGTATTGGCGGGCTAAAATGGCTGCTTCGCGTAAGTCTAAGCTGGGGAAGTTTAAAGTCGAGTCTCGCCCTGCGGTGGCTAAAATGAGTTGGCAATCTGCTAGGGCGTCTGACAAAGTCTCGGTCACGATGGCCTGATTTAAAATCTCACTTCCACCGGAGGCCAGGGCATGTGCAGCAGGGGATGGAAAAAAGCGAGGCTTGACCAGATGCAGGCAATGCTGATCCATCGTCTTCATGGCCCGTGCAGTAGCGCCAATATTGCCGGGATGAATCGTCTCGTTAAGAACTATACGGATTGGGGGCATTTTTTATAATGATCTAATAAAAAATCAGTCCAGTAAACGCTGGTGATGCCGAGATAAGCACCTAAAATAACATCGCTAATATAATGGTCTCCAATAATCAGTCGGCTGATGGCAACGAGGGTTGCAATGAGCAAAAATAAAATCATCAGGGGCTGGCTTTTTAAGCGACGCCCTAGGCCAAATAATCCAGCAAAAGCCATGGTTGCATGGCCAGATGGGGTGGAGTTGATATTGTGTTGCACGGAGAAAAAATGAAAGCCGTACAGATTGTCCGTCATGAGTGCGATGGGGCGGTAGCGCGCTAAAATGACTTTCAGGACCGTCATAAGGATAAACGCGATGGTGATTTCCGCACCCCAGTATAATGCAAATGCGGGGCAGCCCTGTTTGTTTTTGATTTTCATGCCGGCATACGCTAATGCAATCACGCCAATGGCAAGCCAGATTAAAGGGTCAAAAATAATGCTGACTAGGCGGCAGAGGCTTGCAAGTGCAGTGCCCACACAAGGCGTGTAGATAAAGTACATTAATGGAATGTCTAGTTCCATATAAAACAGGCCGTAGATGAGTAGTACAATCAACAGGCCAATGAGACTATTGCGGGTGAGCGATTTTAAAGTCATGCGAAATCCTTTATAATAATTGCGCCTATTCTAACAAAGCTTAAGGTAAAAAAACAGCAGATGATTTATCCCCCGGAGCATCTTATATTTCGAGCTTTAGAGCTGACGCCTTTTGATCAAGTTAAAGTGGTGATTTTGGGGCAGGACCCTTATCATGGCGAGGGTCAAGCTGAGGGCTTGGCATTTTCTGTGCCCGTTGGCGTGAAGTTGCCGCCCTCTCTCAAAAATATTGCCAAAGAATTATTCGCTGATTTGCAGCTGACTTTGCCGCAGGAAGGTTCCCTGGTTTCCTGGGCAGAGCAAGGCGTCTTG
>CAXNIG010000084.1:0-4579 GCA_964202445.1 Pseudomonadota bacterium | reverse complement strand
CGGCGAGAGATAGCTGTAAAAAAGCATCTCCCCTGTTTTAGGATCGATCTTGGGATGCGCACTCATCGAACGATCTAATACGGGATTAAAGTCTGTTAAAGCTAAGGTTTCCAAACTTTGTGGATCCATTACCACAGGCAAGCCTCCTTCATTCAAAGCCAGCAGGCAATCATGATGCCAGATCACATTGGTATTAGCCGTGTTATGCGATATAGCGCCAGCGTCCGTATCACGCGCCATTCGATCTCGCATTCCACCAAACAAAGCTTTCCCTGCCTTACGCTGCGCCCAAAATCGCTCCGTACGAACCCAGCGATTCTGATAACTGATGCGTCCATTTGCAAAAGACATCGCATGAATCATGCCATCGCCTTCATACATGTGATAGTTTTTGGAATAAATATATTCTGGGTTGGGTCCATTGCGGTAAAACGTTCCGTTCAACTTTGCGGGAATCGTGCCGATCACCTGCAAATCATCCAAATTAAATTCAACGTCACAAGGCGTGAAGATGCCCTCCAAGAAAACATTTTTGGGAAATAATTTAGGCATGATCAAGCCTCCTTGCATCAGACTCACTTAAGCCCAAAGCCTTGAGATAATCTGCCTCGCACACAAAGAATTGTTTTTTATACGGCAGCACAAACCCACCTGACTCAGTTTGATAGGCTTTCGCCTCATCATAGGTGCTAAACCAGTGATTTAAAAAGCCGCCCTTAATCAAGCCAATCTGCAATTTTAAGCTTGCCCAGGAATCAAAGCCTTTCTCAAAGGCAATCACCGCCAACGCATGCTTCCGCTTCAAAAGCTCAGTGGGGATATTTGCCGTCTCAGGACAGCGTTGAAAGCGCTTTAAATCAAGGGATTTGAACAAAATAGACGCCTGGATTTTACATTCATCCAAGGTCAAAGGGGATGTCGATCGTTTCATTTAATACTCCTGTTTTTATGCTGCCACCCACTTCAGCAAAACAAAAGTTTAAACGAACATTTAATGTCGTAACTTTTAAAACTAGGGTGAGATCCTCTTTTGTGGGTAATAGGCGTCCCTTCAGCCTAAGGCGCCATCTTAGCATGAAATACAGGCGATTGTCAATTTAAAAATCGTTAACAGCAGTAATCACAGTGTAAATATCATATTTTTTTGTTTTCACGTCACCAAAGCCAGTCTCTTCCAAAAGCTGAACCAGCTTCGTTGGTGTTCTAACTGCGCCATACAAACTACTCACAAACTCTTTTGCATAATCAGAGATGTTTTTTTGAGCTTCTTCTTGACCAGAAAACTCGACTGTTAAAATCATTCCCCCAGGCTTCAATGCTCGTTTCATCGCAGCAAGACCAGGCAAAAAGAATTCATCTGGAATAAATCCCTGGGCAACCCAAATCACATCAAAAACAGCAGCGTCTTGCAAATCCTGCACTCCGATTTTACGGAGCTCCATTTGAGACTGGCAAGGAGAGTTGGCAATATTAGCTTGAGCCAAGCGAAAAGGTTGATCCGCAGGCTCCAAGGCAACTGCTTTCACATCTGAATAAAGTTCACATATTTTTAAAGCGATGCGTCCCACCCCCGCACCTACATCTAAAAACCGAGCATCAGCTTGCTGTAAAAGCGCTCTCATTTTAGGAAATAGAGGCACCAAATGAGTGGCTACAATCTCTGAATACTTGCCCTGCGCCTGCAGAGTACTCTCATCTGTATGGCACCAACCCGCTTTTAACTGGTGGCGACGGGATGAATCAATGAGCGCACAAATTTGACCAAAGGTGCTTTGCATCTGCCCCGTTACTCTTGAAGCACCACCTTGAGCCATTATATCAGCAAGATCACCAGTGGCTTTAAAAATTTCACCTGATTGCAACACCAAATTTGCTGCAATCAGAAGTTTTAATGCCGCAGTTAAAACTTCTGGCGGCATATCCGTTTTATCCGCTAAACTTGAAAGGGTGGCCCCATTTTCTAAAAGTGGCAAGGCGCCCGCCTCAATGATTGCCATTAAAGCAGAGAAAGTCCAAACAGAATCGGAAAGAGATTGGAGAGTATTCGTTTTCATGGCATTACAAGCTGGAGATGTTGTGTATATTTTAACAGCATTTTGCACAAGCTGACAACGTGATTATTTTAAGAATACTTTCACGCAACCAAACATGACCTAGATCATTAGCAGAACGCTGATGCCAAATGGCATAAAACTCCATTGGCTCAAGAGTAAATGGCAAGGGCTTAATCACAAAAGAGTATTGCCTTTGGTAATGTTCCGCAATACGCTGCGGAATGGTTGCAACTAAATGCACTGAACCTGCAATCAACTGCACAATTGGCTCCATGTATGGGAGGCTCATTTTGACTTGACGCTGTAGATTCAGCTTGGCCAAGGCCTCGTCAATCAATTTGGGTCGATCAGGATGATCCGTTCGCATCACTGCAATATGCGGAGACACCAGGTAATCCGTCATGGTGAGGCTTTTATTTTTAGCGTTTGGATGTGCTGACCCCATAATGCAGACCCCCTGATCTTTAAACAGCAATTGTTTTTGAAGGGACGCATCATGGCTGAATACTTTTCCAATTGCCAAATCATAATCACCCCTTTCAAAGGCAGAAGAATCGCCTAAATGCTGAGCCGTCATCACGGTAATTTGAATGCCGGGCGCTTCTTGTTCTAAATGCTGCAATAATGGCGGCAATAGCAATGAACTCATATAATCTGACATCGCAATTTTAAACTCGCGCTGGGAGTGTTTTGGGTCAAAGCGCTGTCCGTGTTCAATGAGGCTTCTAACCTCCTCCAAAACCTCATGCAGCTTTGCTTGCAGGCTGATGGCAAAGGGAGTCAAAATCATATAATTTTTCTGCCGCACCAGCAAATCATCCTGGAAAATTTCGCGCAACTGTTGCAGATTATGACTCATGGCGGCCTGGGTAATGAATATCTTTTTTGCAGACTCCGTCACACTTTTCTTCTGCAGAAGAAGATCCAAGGCAACCAGCAAATTCAGATTAACGCGATATAGATCTATCATTTTAACTAATGACCTCTATTAGAAAAATAAGTTTTACTTATTATATCTAAATATCCTATCATAACGCAAATAGACACATGGGATGACAATAAAATGAATATGGATATCACGCTGATTGCAACGTTGATCACTATCATACTGTTGGCCTCTGGCATCATTATGGAATACCTCACTGTGTTAATTTTCCTGACGGTGATGATTGTGCTTCATATCGCAGCCCCTGCCGTTATTTTTTCAGGCTTTACCTCACCTGCATTTTGGCTGACTTTTGCGGGCCTTCCACTCAGCATGGCAGTCAAACAATCTGGCCTTGCTGATCGCATTGCACATGGTTTAGTCTATTTCTGCAAAGGGCCCTATTTTGTTTTAGTGACAGGAATGGCGCTCTTTGGTACAGCGATGGCTTTTATGATGCCCTCTGCCATGAGCCGGATGATGTTGATCACCCCGATTCTGATGGCCTTTTCAGAAGCACACGGCTTTAAAACGGGTTCGAAAGGATACTATGGCCTATTGTTGTCAGGCATTTTTGCAAGCTATATCGCGGGCATTGTGATTCTGCCCGCTAATTTACCCAATATCATTTTGATGGGTGCTGCGGCCTCCACTTATCATCTTGATCTTTCTTATACGCGCTATCTGATCATTCACTTTCCAGTGCTAGGCTTTGTTAAAATCCTGTTGCTGATCGGAATGATTACCTTGTTTTTTCATGATCGTCCACAGGCCTGCCCAGCAGAGCGAACAGTGGCCACAGCAAAATTTTCAGCCATTGAAAAGCGCTTGATGGTTTATCTGACACTCTTATTGGTTTTTTGGCTACTGGATCAAAATATTTCTCCCGCCTGGCCTGCACTCCTGATTGCCATTCTTTGCCTATTGCCTGGCATGGGCGTGATCAATCACCAACACTTTTTGAAAGACGCTAACACCGCCCCCTTATTTTATGTGGGCGGCTTAATTGGCCTGAGCGCTGTTCTCAATAGCACAGGAGTCGGCGCTTTATTAGGGCAAAAGTTGATTCATCTCCTGCCTCTCAAGGCAGGAGATGAATCAGGTAATTTTTATCTACTCAGCCTGACCTCTGCAATCGTTGGAATCGTCACCACCTCTCCAGGCGCACCGGTATTAGTCACACCTTTTGCAGCCACGCTGGCAAAAATGGCTCATCTGCCCCTGATGAGTGTCATCATGACTCAAGCAGTTGGCTTTTCGATGATTGCTTTTCCTTATCAAGCGCCTCCATTATTAGTCGCAATGCGCCTTGGGCATATTCCTTTGAAAATTGTCACACTAGTTTGCTTAAGTTTATTTGTTTTAAGCGTATTTATTCTGCTGCCGCTTGATTATGCATGGTGGACATACATCCAGCTTCTTTAAGCCTATGGCTATTGACAAGAGGCCCACAGTCAAATGATAATGATTCTCATTTAGATTATATGAGATCCTTCACCCATGAAACCACAAAAAATCTGGCTGCGTTTTTTCTTTTTTGTTGTTGGCCCAGGGCTAGTGGTCATGCTCGCTGATACTGATGCCAGCAGCTTGATTACTG
>CAXNIG010000083.1:0-4602 GCA_964202445.1 Pseudomonadota bacterium | reverse complement strand
GGGGTCAGTTACCAGGATTTTCATTCGCGTCGGATGATATGTTGGCACCCGTCGATTTATTCAAAGAAGTTCTAATTAAAATTTATGGCCTTTCTTACACCCCAAGCATCGCACAACCAGGACACCCAGAGTCTGACCGCCCCTGCTATTACTCACTTCAAAATACAGTCCACCTCACCTCTAAACGCAGCCACACCAGTGGATTAGATGAATTAAATGAAGTCAAAAAGACAATGACAAATTTCGATCTATTTATGGTCAAAACTAAACGCCACATCAAAAGCAGCATTGCTGCAAACAGCTCCATTGATTTTTTTCACCATCGCCCCACTCTCAATACAGATATTCGCCAAAGTGCAGAGATACCCACGTATGATCCAGCGATCCAAGCCGATGTAAAATCTACAGACCTACCCTTCTGTGAAGCCAGCCCACTTTTCCGCGCAGGACTCATTGCAATTAAAACCAACATCAAGACCCATCATGAATCGTGAGAAAACAAGCTGGAATAATGTCAGAGCCAGAGTTGCTCAGGTCAACAAACCACTTGCAGATGCAATTGACAAACTCGACCCTGATAGCAATTTATTACCTCTCGAAATTGGAACATTTCAATACGGCGATGAAATCATTTCTCCGGATAACCCCCAGACCTTTCTCCCGATTCAAAAATCCTGCGAACTCTTTTTTGAATTTGAAAAAAAGCCAAAAATTTTCACCTTATTCCAGCCAGGTGAATTAGCCCTCCCCGAATATTTGACGCCAAATCAGCCGCAATCATGCACAACACAAGACTGGAAAATCACTGCCGGGGCTCGAAGCGCCTTGATGCCTGCAAAAATCAGCGATTATGAGGGGCACAAAAAAATAAGAAAAGCATTACAAATAGACATCGACAAACCCGATCACTTCCATAACCAATGGGGTGTTTTCAAAGAAATCAGCCAATCCAAACATGCAAATTCCAAATGGGAGTGCGACGTGCTTTTCTTTGATAGGGCATGGGGAGAACATATGTACGACCCTGCCTGGCAAGCTTTTCAAAACCTCATCAACCAGAAATACCAAAAAAATCACAAGGCACACATTGATTTGACAAACATCAAACGGGCAATAGGCAGAGTTCAGCATGATAAAATGATCCACTTTCCACTGGTACATGCTGAAGCGATGCTTCACCTCTTAAGCCTTGGACTTGGTCACACTCCTGGTTTTAGAACAGCGAAAAATGAAAACGACTTGCCCCTCAAATTGCTACAATCCACCTACACTGAGCTTTATGGCCTAAAGAATTACGCACCCATCATCCTCACACCTTCCTATTTTGACTGGACAAACCCTAAAGAAACGCCACTCTACTCCTCTTTCAACTATTCAACATCGCACTACATATCCCCCAAAACCAATCAGGCTCAAACCAATGTTAAAGCACTAGAAGCGCTGATCTGGACATATAAAAAATTGCATGGCTTTTTGATGAACCAAGACTTTCTTGCCGAAAACTCGGAAATGCACCAATTCTTGCAATCTTGTGAGTATACTTTTTATCATAACAACGGGGATTTTGCTTCGCCTGACCTCATCCACCAACAAGATTCAACGCTTATGAAAGGCTGGAATACGGATCAATTTCGATTTCCTGTGCATAGCGCATTTTGGCAAGGGTGTGTTGGGATCACGAGACAACCCTAGCTCCCAAAAACTGAATGAGCTTGCGTGTTTGATTTCATGAGAACTGATATGGCCCATTGAATCCTTTGATCGCCTCTGGCCACCCCCACCCCTAACAGACAAATATAACACGCAATTTTGCCGCGTGCCCGCTTGACCAGCAGGGCAAAGACTCGACACTACCCATCTTCTAGTACGCAATCAAACAAAAATGTTTTTACACTTAAGCTGAATTTAGATAGAATGTGGCTCTTGCATCTTGAAAAGAAAATCATGCCTGACAATAGCCTGTCAAACGAAAGAAAAGTTCAAATTATAAATATTCTGGAAAAGCGTGGAGCGACTGGCCCCTGCCCACGTTGCACAGAAAGTAAATTCACTCTATTGGACGGTTACTTTTCTAATCAAGTACGAGTCGATTTAGAAAAAGCTATCCTTGGGGGGCCAACAGTCCCAACAGTGGTGCTAATATGCAATAACTGTGGATTTATCAGCCAACATGCACTGGGGGCGCTAGGACTGATGCCTTCCTTGTCCAAGGAAAAACAATGACCCCAACTACACATATCGACCCAAAAGGTGTTAATGCAGAAGTTACCCGACATTACAATAACACAGATCAAGAGGCCATCACCATTACGGCAGATAAAACAAGAATCATTTTAGACGAATACTTAGAAAAAATTGAATCTAAAAAGTCTTGGCAATTACCTTTAAGCTTCCTACTACCTCTAATTTTGACCGCTGTAACTACCGAAACATATAAATCATTCTCCTTCTTCTCAGCACAGCTATGGCCAGCTATTATTATCGTTGCAATTTTTGTCACAACTTACTATTTAGTGAAGGCTATCATCAATAGCTGGAGATCTAGAAAGCTAAGCATCGATGATATTATCAATAAAATGAAAAATCCACCTCAAGAGGAACCTGCTCAGATTTCAAAGCAATCAGATTATAGACGCCTGCGTATCTATGACAAGATTTAATAAAAATTATTGAATCAAAACCCACGAATACTCCTTTTTAGCTTCTAAAATCCGGATTATTTTTGATGCATTTTTTACAAAAGCACCTCATTTTTAAAAAAAGATGTTTCTATAAATTTCAAAAAATCCTTTATAAGCCTTCAAAATAAAGCACTGTAGCTACCGCAGAAAAAAATAGGTCATTTTTTCAGCGTCGAATTGCTTTCATTTTTCTTGGAGTCGTTACGCCCCCATTTTGCAATGAATCCTTTGTCTTTTCAAAGTGTGTTCTCATAGCACCATGAAATTTAAAAATAATTTTAAGGTGTAAAAGTGAAACAGAATTTTGATGACACAAAACCAGTTTCTCCCACGGTGATGATGAAGGGAAATATGCAAACCATTAAACCGTGCCGTGGGGGGATTCATTCCGCTGCAAGCTTGTTTTCTTTAGAACAAGTGTACCAGCTGTTCAGAGGAGAACCAGCATGAACGCTCATAAACGTTCGCAGGAATCCCCTCTTGATCCACGCATAAAACAACTCGAACAAGAATGCGTGGGTCCGATCCTAGACGCCATCAGGGATGAGGCAATCACTGAGATTATGCTAAATCCTGATGGCGTCCTGTGGGTTGAGGATCATATTCATGGGATGCGCGTGTATGGTGTGGTTTCGGCTGAACAGGCTGAGCGGATTATTCGTAAGGTTGCGGGCATCAAGGGGATGACGGCTAATCAGGATAATCCTATTTTGGAATGTGAGTTTCCGCTGGATCAATCCCGCTTTGAAGCTATTCTGCCGTCGATTGTGACGGCGCCCTCTTTTACTATTCGCAAAAAGGCGAAGCTGATTTATACCTTTACTGATTATATTGATAAGGGGTCTTTGAGTCTGGCTCAGGCTGAGGCAATTCGGGCTGCGATTCGGGATCGTAAAAATATCCTCGTTTGCGGGGGGCCTGGAACCGGCAAGACTACGTTCACCAATGCTTGTATTCATGAATTGACGCAAATTGTTGATCATTGCGAACGCCTGCTGATTTTGGAGGACGTTGAAGAGCTGCAGTGTTCAGCTAAAAACGTGCTGCGTATGACGACCAATCTTTTGCTGGCAATTCCGATTGATCTGCAGAAGCTCGTGTATGTGGCGATGCGCTCGCGGCCTGACCGCATCATTATCGGCGAGGTGCGCGATAAAGCGATGCTTTACCTGATGAAGGCTTGGAATACGGGCTGCCCGGGCGGCATTGCTACGATTCACGCCAACGATACCCATTCTGCGATTGAGCGCTGTTTGTCTCTTGCCGAAGAGGCTGGAGTCGTCAAACCGATTTCTCTCCTTTTAGAAACCATTCAAGTCATTGTCTCTGTTGAACGCGATAACAAGACGATGAAACGCCGTATTAAAAATGTCTCACTGCTGACGGGTTATGACCCTCAGCGTGGGGTGTTTTTATTCAAGGAGCTGGCATAGGGCCGAGCTTCACAACAACAAAAAGTAACTAAAAATAACAATGGAGTAATACCAAAATGAAAAACGTAACAACTAAAAAACAAATCAAGATCAAAAAAAACCTGTTTATGAACGCAAAGCCGAAGTGGGGAGGGGCTTATTGCATGAGCCTTTTACGCCGGAATTCGCGCAAGGCGCTATTGACCTTTTCACTGCTGACGACGGGCACGCCCTGTTTTGCAGCAGCGACGGACAATTACGCTTTTACCCAGGCCCTCGCAGGCATTCTGGGAGAACTGCGCGGGGCACCGATTGTGTTAATTACAGCACTTGGCATTGTAGCCGCGGGTTTTTACTGGATCTTTAAAGGCCACGATGTCGGATTGAAACAGGCTGCGAGTGCCTTGATTGGCGGAGGCCTGGTTATTGCAGCGCCGACGCTGGTGACGATGATTCCCGGCATCTCTGGCGCAGTAGTTTAGGGAGGGAATTTTACCATGAGAGGAACA